>NZ_JAXIOO010000010.1:0-94567 GCF_049311065.1 Arthrobacter sp. 7Tela_A1
CCCCCGCGCGCGCCCACTGTCGTGTCGGGACGGCAAAGGGCCATCGGGGGCGCCAGGAAGCTCAACGGGAGCGGTACTGTGCGGGAGACCGCTTCCCGTGCGCGGGCGGCGCAGCTGCCCTTTCCCGGCCCCCAGGGACAGTCTCCGCCTGAACATCAAAGGGCCCCCGCCGAAGCGGAGGCCCTTTGAGTTGTGCGAGTGTGTTTGATGCTTGGTTTGGTGCTAGAGCTTTCCAACCTCGGAGCGGCTCGGTACCGGCTTGTTGTCGGCGTCGAACTGGTAGATGCCGATGAAGGCCTCGGTCGGGTCGCCGTTCTCGTCGAACGTGACCGGTCCGGAGTAACCGTCGTAGTCGATGTCTCCGCCGCCGCGCAGGATGGTGACGCAGCCTGCGTAGTCGAAGCACTTCTCGCCGTCGGCGGAAACACCCTGGAGCTCAGCTGCCATTGCCTTGCCGTCGGTGCTGCCGGCAGCTTCAGCTGCCAAAGCCAGCATGGTCACGGCGTCGTAGCTTTCACCGGCGTAGGCCCAGTCCTTCAGGGCCGGGTCGACCTCCAGCAGTGCCTTCTTGAAGTTGTCAGAGGCGAACGGACCCGGGATGGTGCCCTGGGCACCTTCAAGGGTTCCTGCTTCAAGGTCTGCACTGTAATCCGAGGTATTGCCGTCCACGAAGAAGATCTGTGACGGGTCGACGCCCTTGCCGGCGAGCAGCGGTGCGATGCTCTTGGCCTGGTCGAAGCTGATGACGACGATTGCGTCCGGGTTGGCGCCGGCGACGGCGTCAACCTGGCTGCTGAACTGTGAGTCGCCTTCGTTGAACATTTCCTCGGCGACGACCTGGCCGCCTGCGGACTCCACGGAGCCCTTGATGTTCGACTGCAGGCCGGTGCCGTAGGCGTCGTTGAGGACGATCATGCCAACGGTCTGGGCGCCGCACTCCACAATGTAGTTGCCCAGGGTACGGCCCTGGAGAACGTCGGAGGGGGCGGTGCGCCAGTAGAGGCCCTGGTCATCCCAGTCGGTGAAGTCAGGCGATGTGTTGGCCGGGGAGAATTGGATGACGCCGGCACCGGTGATCTGGTTGATAACCGTCTTGGAAACGCCGGACGAGGCGGCACCGATGATGCCGCTGACGCCCTGGCCCAGCAGGTCGGTGACCGATTGGGTGGCGATGTCGGTGGTGGTGTCGCCGGAGTCGCGGTGCACGATCTCGATCGGCTGGCCCAGCACGCCGCCTGATGCGTTGACTTCCTGGGCTGCCAGGTCGACGCCGGCGATTTCCGGCGGGCCCAGGAACGCGAGGGCGCCGGTGGTCGGAAGAAGGGTGCCGAGCTTCAGAGGAGTCTCTGTGGTGCCGGTCGAAGCGGGAACAGCTGAGGGGTCGCCCTTCTCTCCCGGATCCTCTCCGGTGCCGCCCTGGCTTTCCGGGCACGTGAGAACTGAGCTGTCAGCTGACGACGAAGAAGCATCGGACGGCGTGGACTCCGTGCCGGAGTCGCTTCCGCTGGCGCAGCCAGAGGCAAACAGGGCGATGCCCATGCCCAATGCTGCAATCTTTGCTGCGCGGCTGTAACCATCCCCCAGGCCAAGCGGCCCGGTCTTGCGAAGTGCAGTCATGTAGTTTTTCTCCCCGATCGAAAGGCGGGTGCCTTTGATGCTGTTATCAGGTGTTCCTGATTACAAGAAAAACTAGTTGAATAATGTGTCCAAGATAAGAGCCTACGGTTACAGCCTTGTAACACTCGTCACACCTGTGGCCAAGATGTTGCATGATGCCAAGGCGCATGGTTGCTAAACGTTCACTTTGTACCCCAGGTCGGACTCGAACCGACAACACACAGATTTTAAGTCCGCTGCCTCTGCCATTGGGCTACTGGGGCGCCCGCACATCGGAACGCCGGCGAACAAACCGGGTCCAGGCGCATAGACCAGCCTACTTGAGCGGCAGGGACGGCAGGAAACAGGGTTAACGCCGACGGCGGCCACCGGAGGATATCCAGTGGCCGCCGTCGTATGGCGGTTCGCGTGCTGCTACTTGGCGGCAGGCTTCTTGGCGGGCGTTGCAGCCTCCACGAATGCCTTGCGCGGGTTCTTCAGGTGCATCAGCTGCGTGAAGTCACGGCCGAACCAGAAGTTCGCCGCCCAGCCGGAGATGACGCGGAACTTGCGCTCAAACATGGGCATGGCCATGCCGTGATAGCCGCGGTGGGCCAGCCAGGCCGGGAAGCCCTTCATGCCGAAGCCCATGATGTTCGCAACACCCTTGTACTGGCCCAGGCCTGCCACAGCACCGAGGTTCTTGTGGCGGTATTCCTGGACACTGCCCTCTCCGTAGCGTGCAGCAAGGAGGTTCTTGGCCAGGCGCTTGGCCTGGCGGACGGCGTGCTGCGCGTTCGGGACGCAGAACCCTCCGACGCCGCCTCCGGTCAGGTCGGGCACGGCCGAAACGTCGCCGGCCGCCCAGGCACCTTCAAGGGGACCGTCGTCGCCGGTGATCCGCAGTTCGGCGTTGGTTCGCACGCGGCCGCGGTCATCGATCGGGAAGTCGGTGGCGCGGACCATCGGGTTGGCCTGCACGCCGGCAGTCCAGATGAGGGTATCGGCTTCGAATTCGCCGGCCGGGGACTTGTCGGCCATGTTGATGAGCTTCAGCAGGCCGCCTTCGGCGCTGGCCAGCGAGGTGTTGAGCAGCACCTCAATGCCGCGCTCACGCATGGAGGAGACAACCCATTCAGCCTGCTCCGGCTTGACCTCGGGCATGACGCGGCCCATTGCTTCAATCATCACGAAGCGCAGGTCTTCGCGCTTGAGGCGGTTGTTCTCACGCACGGCACTGCGGGCCATGTCTTCGATTTCGGTGATGGTCTCAATGCCGGCGAAGCCGCCGCCGACGACGACGAAGGTCAGTGCGCGGGCGCGGGCAGCCTGATCGGTCATCAGGGAGGCGGTCTCGATGCGCTCGAGCACCTTGTTGCGCATCTCCACTGCTTCTTCGATCGTCTTCATGCCGATGCCAACTTCGGCCAGGCCCGGGATGGGGAAGGTCCGGGTAATGGAGCCGGCAGCAATAACGATGTCGCGGTAGCTGAGCTCGAATGGCTCACCCCCGTCGGCGGGCTCCACGGTGGCTGTGTGGGCGGCATGGTTGACCGCGGTCACCTTGCCCGAAATGAGCTCGGTGTCCTTCAGGTGCATGCGGTGCGAAACGACGGCGTTGCGTGCGTTGATGGTTCCCGCCGCAACCTCAGGCAGGAAGGGCTGGTACGTCATGTACGGCAGCGGATCCACTACCGTGACGATCCCGCCGTGCTTCTTGACCTGCTTCTGCAGGTTCTTGGCTACGTAGAGTCCAACGTAGCCACCGCCAACCACGAGTACGCGTGGACGATCAGAGAACTGTGTGTGCGATGCCATAGCAAATATCCTACCCGACTTGTGAAAGTCTTCACGAAGTGTTCCGCAGTCTGTTTCTACCCGACTGCCCCGGTGCTTATCAAGCGGAGCGGGAAGGCTCCAGTTTCTGTTCCTCCCCGCCGGGGAGGTCCCCCGGAACGGCGCCTGCAGACGCCTCGGCGGAGCGCCGGATCCGCAGGACGGCGATGCTTCCGCCGGCGCCAACGAGCAGGATCAGTCCGGCGAAGCCCAGGACCAGCACGGCCGGCAGCGGGTCTTCTTCAGTGTAGGGTTCAGCCGCAGCGGGCACCTTGGGTTCCGGAATATCCGGCAGGGCCTCGCTGACCGGTTCAGGTCCGGCCGGCGCGGTCGGAGCCTCGCCGCGGCGGTGGATCCGGATCCATTCTTCAATGGTTCCGAGTGGATTACCTGCCACCGCGGGAACGTCTGCATTCAACGCGGCGTTGGCGTCGATAATTCCGTAGCCGTAGAGGGTATCCCGGCCCGGAACCCCGCCGTCCTTGGCCGTGGTAATGATCCGGTTGATGACCTGGGCCGCTGTCAGTTCCGGGTACGCGGACCGGATCAGGGCGGCGACGCCGGACACCAGCGGTGCCGCAGCGGAGGTGCCGGACCACTCGGCGTACCGGGAGGCACCCTCCGGGAGCCCGCCCACCAGGTTCTCGGCGGGCGCAGCAACTCCGATGCTGATGCCTTCGGAGGAGGAATCCCAGCTCGCCTTCCCCTGCCGGTCCAGGCCGGCAACGGTCAGCACGCCCGGAATGGTGGCTGGTGCTCCAACCTGGATCATCCCGACGCCGCGGTTTCCCGCAGCGGCGACAATCACGACGTCGTTCTGCTCGGCGTAAAGGAAGGCGTCATCCCAGCTCTCCGGCCACGCGGTGGACGAAGAACCCAGTGACATGTTGATCACCTTCGCGCCGTTGTCCACTGCCCAGCGCACCGCGTTGGGCAGCTGCTGGTCAATGGGAACGCCTCCGGGGTTCGCTTCGCCGATCCATGCCGAAACCGTCAGCAGTTCGGCCTTGGGCGCTACCCCGATAATCCCGTCAGGCCCGTTGCCCGGGCCCTTGTAATCCTGCTCGTCCTTGTCCTCGCCGTCCTCGCTGTCCTTGGCGGCATGCCCGCGGCCCGCCAGCAGGGTGGCAACCAGCGTTCCGTGCTCCGGGTTGACGCCCAGTCCCCTGCCGCCGGACGGATCGCCGGCGCCGGACACATCGGTTCCCCCGGCGATGGCACCGGCCAAGTCGGGGTGGGAAGGATCAATGCCGGTGTCAATGACCGCGACCTTCACCCCTTCCCCCTGGGACTTCTTCCACGCTTCCGTGATGCCGTAGTCGGCCAGCCAGTATTCCCTGTCCCGCCACTCATCGGCGTGGGCAGGCGCAGGTGCTGCCAACTGGATCAGCAGGACCGCTGTCAGGGACAGGGCACCGCTGCCCGCAGCGCGCCTCATCGCGGCGCCCTTTGGGCGCCGTTCCTTTCCTTCCACGCTCACCGCAGCGTGCTCAGTGCGATGCCGTCGAGAATGTCGTGCTCGGAAGTCACGGCGGACTCCACGCGCCCGTCAGTCAGTTCGGCCATGCGGTCCACGATCGTCTTCCAGATCAGGGCGCCGGCGCCAATGACGTCCACGCGGCCGGGGTGCATGTAAGGCAGGGCAGCCCTTTCGTCGTGCGACATGTGCAGGAGCGACTTCGTGGCGTCGTCGATCGCTTCGGCGCTCAGTTCGCTGCCGTGGATTGCGGCGGAGGAGTATTCCGGAAGTTTCAAGGCATGGGCCGTCACCGTGGTGATCGTTCCGGCAACCCCAACGAGCCTGTCGGCCGTGGAAAGCGGCACGGTCTCCAGGACCTGCGCCACCATGTCCAGGATGTCCCCCCGTGCCATGGCGATCTGGGCGTCGGTGGGAGGATCGGAAACGAGGTGGCGCTCGGTGAAGCGAACACAGCCCATGTCGGTGCTCTTGGCGGCCAGCACGCCCTCGGACGTGCCGAGGACGAACTCCGTCGATCCGCCGCCCAGGTCCACGACCAGCGTTCGGGTTCCGTTGCCGGCAGGCAGGACGCTGGTGGCGCCGGCGAAGGACAGTCCCGCTTCCTCGTCGCCGCTGATGACTTCCGGGCTCACGCCCAGACGGGCGCGGACGCCGTCCATGAATTCGTCACGGTTCTCCGCGTCACGCGTGGCGGAAGTAGCCACGAAACGGACCTTCTCAGCGCGGTGTTCCTTGATTAGCGCGGCATATTCATCGGTCGCCGCAAAGGTGCGTTCAAGTGCCTCAGCAGAGAGGCGGCCTGTGGCATCGACTCCTTCGCCCAGCCGGACAATACGCATCAGGCGCACGACGTCGGTGAGCGTGGTGACGCCGTCGACCGTTTCCGCGTCGGCAATCAGCAGGCGGATCGAATTCGTTCCGCAGTCAACGGCAGCTACCCGGACCACGTGGTTCGTGTTTTCCATGGCCTGTTCCCCTTCTCCGGCCGCTTCCTGCTCCGCAGCTGCCGCCGCGCGCCGGGCAGCGCGCTTGCGGTCCAGCTCAGCAGCCGAAAGTCCCTGCGTCTTCGTGTGGCGGCTCAGGTCCCGCGAGGGTGCAGGTCCGTCAACCGCCCATGCGCCCTCACAATAGCAGCGCTCACGCGTCCACCATTCGGAGATGGCTTCCAGTGCTTCGTCACCCAGCGGGTTTACGCCGGGTCCGGCCGCCAGGGAGTGGCCGACCAGCACGTGAAGGCACTTCACCCGTGTGGGCATTCCGCCGGCCGAAACGCCGTCGATCTCCGGAACAGGTCCGGTGCCCGTGCGTTCCCCGATCTCCTTGCGGACCTGGAGATAGGCCTCATGTGCCTGGCGGTAGCGGGCAGCCAGCTCGGCATCGGTTTCCAGCCGGGCAGTCATTTCCGTCATCATTCCCGCGGCCTCCAGCCGGGAAACGGCGGACGTGATCACCGGGTGGGTCAGGTAGTACGTCGTGGGGAAGGGAATTCCGTTGCCCAGCCGGGGTGCCGTGGTGGCCACCAGCGGGTTGCCGCAGATGCAGCGGGCGCCGATTTCAACGACGTCACGCACCGGCCGTCCGAGCTGCCGGCTCAGGGTCTCCAGATCGTCCTGGGTCGGTGTGAGCTGGTCAGGGGTCATGCGGCGAAGGTCCTTCCTGGGGGTCCGCGAAGGACCCGAGGTGTAGCTGTCTCAGTCATCCAGCCTACTGTGCCCAGAGGGAAACCGGTTCCCCTCCGAGGTTCCCGGCCCGCCTGCCGGTTACGGTGCAGTGGCGGAACGGAGGACCGAATCCCACAGTGCATCGACCCATTCCAGGTCCTGCGGCGCCTCTGCCGCGGCCTGTTCCTCGATCTCCTCGATCCCGTTCTCGCCCTTGACCAGGTAGCGGGTTTCGCCGGGCATCACCAGGAAGATCCGCTCCCGGGCCTGTGCCTTGATGAAGGCCGGGTCTTCCCACCGGTCCAGAGTCTGCTCGAGCTCTGCTCCGACTTCCTGCTCCCGGGCAATCTGGGCCTCCAGGGCTGCGATTTCGGAGCGCTGCTGCAGATAGGTCCGCACCGAGGGCGCCAGCAGGACCGTGACGACCACCATCACGATTCCAAGTGCCAGCAGCCGTCCGGAAAACGACTTCGCCGGGACGGGCTGCAAGGGTGCGTCCGTCCTCGGGGACGCCTGTGCCGGTTCGCTGCCGGGGGCCGAGACACCGCTGCGGATTTCGGCGGCAAGTTCCTGCCGGGCGGCGGCGCGGGCAGCCGAGCCGCTGTTGGGCTTGGAGTCCTTCTGTGACTTCGGCAGCCGGGGCTTGCGGCCTGCGGTTTTCGCGCCCGTGGTGCTCTTTGGCGCGCCGGGGGCGCTGTTCCCGGCTGCTGTGCCCGGGGCGTTGCCGCCCGTCGATGCTGCCTGCCCGCCGGGATCACGGCGTACACGGGGCGCGGCCGGAAGTCCGTCGGCCGCCGGCTTGGGGACCTTGGGGCGTCGGGTGGACATGGGGCTCCTTGCGTGGCGGGCTCTGTGGATCTGGGTGTGCCCGGGAAAAACGCCGACGGCGGGCACCCCCGTATTCGAGGGTACCCACCGCCGGTGTACTTGCTAGGCCGTGAAACGCGGGAAAGCGCTGCGTCCTGCGTAGCGTGCGGCGTCGTCGAGCTCTTCTTCGATGCGCAGCAGCTGGTTGTACTTGGCCACGCGCTCGGAGCGGGCCGGGGCACCGGTCTTGATCTGGCCGGCGTTGGTCGCCACGCAGATGTCGGCAATGGTGGTGTCCTCGGTTTCGCCGGAGCGGTGCGAGGTGATCGTCGTGTAGCCGGCGCGCTGAGCCATGGTGATGGCATCCAGGGTCTCGGACAGCGTGCCGATCTGGTTGACCTTCACCAGCAGCGAGTTGGCGGCGTTTTCCTTGATGCCGGTCTCGAGGCGGGCGGGGTTGGTGACGAAGAGGTCGTCGCCAACCAGCTGGACCTTGTCCCCGAGGCTGGCGGTGAGGGCTTTCCAGCCGTCCCAGTCGTTCTCATCCAGCGGATCTTCGATGGAGACCAGCGGGTAGTCACGGACCAGTTCCTCGTAGTAGGCGGACATTTCCGCGGCACTGCGGTTCTGGCCTTCGAAGACGTAGGAGCCGTCCTTGAAGAACTCGGAGGAGGCAACGTCCAGGGCCAGGGCGATGTCGGTTCCCGGTGTGTAACCGGCCCGCGTGATGGCTTCGAGGATCAGGTCCAGGGCTGCACGGTTCGACGGCAGGTTCGGAGCGAAGCCGCCTTCGTCGCCGAGGCCGGTGGAGAGGCTCTGCTCCTTCAGGACGGACTTGAGGTTGTGGTAAACCTCCACGCCCCAGCGCAGGCCTTCCGAGTAGGTGTCAGCACCCAGCGGAACGATCATGAATTCCTGGATGTCGACGTCGGAATCCGCGTGGGAGCCGCCGTTGAGGATGTTCATCAGCGGCACGGGCAGGATGTGCGCGTTCGGGCCGCCGAGGTAGCGGTAGAGCGGCAGGGCCGCGGACTCTGCTGCGGCACGGGCCACGGCGAGGGAGACACCGAGGATGGCGTTCGCGCCCAGTCCCGACTTGTTCTCGGTCCCGTCCAGGTCGATCATGGCCTGATCGATGGCACGCTGGTCGGCGGCATCGAAGCCCAGCAGTGCCGGCTGGATCTGGTCGATCACGGCTTCCACGGCCTGGAGCACGCCTTTGCCCTGGTAGCGGTCCTTTTCGCCGTCGCGGCGTTCATTGGCTTCGAAAGCGCCGGTGGAAGCACCGGAAGGAACGGCGGCACGGCCGAACGTGTCATCGTCGAGCAGGACCTCGACCTCCACGGTCGGGTTTCCCCGGGAATCAAGGATCTCTCGGGCGTGGATGGCATCAATGATGGCCATGGGAATGCTCCTGTTCATTGGAACTTGAGGGTGGAAACTACAGCCGGGCCTATGACGGGGACCACGCTGTCTGCTCCCAGCCTAGTGGAATCCGCGCCCTTAGTAAGGACCGGAGGCGTCATTCGGTAACGGGAGGCGCCGCAGCCGTAAAACGGCGGACTGCCGCACGCAGGGCGGCTTCGGGATCGATGCCGCGTTCCGTAGCCTGGCGCACCGTTTCGAACAGCAGTGCGCCGAGTTCCTCTTCGCTGTCCCAGGCGGGTCCCGTTCCGTCCGCCGCGGGCACCGGCAGGCCGGCCCGCCGGGCCCTTGCCTGCGCTTTCGCGGCCAGGGCGAGGGCCGGGAGAGAGGCCGGAATGCCGTCGAACGGGCTGGTCCGGTGCGGCTTCTCGGTCTTTTTCACAGCGTCCCAGGAACGCTCGATCTCCGCCTGGTCCTCGGTGGTTGCCTCGGTGAGGGTGCCGTCAGGTTTGAAGACGTGGGGATTGCGCCGGATCATCTTCCTGGTCAGCGACTCGACGACGTCGGCAATAGAGAAGTGGCCGGCTTCCTCCTGGAGCCGGGCGTGCAGCAGCACCTGGAACAGGACGTCCCCTAGTTCGCCGCTTAGTTCAGCGGCATCTTCTGCCCCGGTGTGGCCGGTTTCCACTGCCTCGATGACTTCGTAGGATTCCTCGAGCAGGTATTCCAGGAGCGACTCGTGGGTCAGCGCACCGGTCCAGGGACAGCGTTCTCGCAGCAGGGCGATGACCTGGGCCAGGCGGGCGAACGCCTGCCCCAGGTCACCGGCCCCGGAAGCTTCGCTAGCCACGGGCGCGGTTGAATCCTTCGGTGACGTACCCGGCCAGGGCTGCACGCTCTTCCAGCGGCAGGAACGCAGCGTTGACGGCGTTCATGGTCAGCTCCAGGATGTCGTCCAGGTCGTAGTCGAAGGTCTCGACCAGGAGTTCGAACTCGTCCGTCAGGCTGACCCCGCTCATCAGGCGGTTGTCGGTGTTTACCGTCACGATGAAGCCGGTCTGGTAGAGCAGGTCGATCGGATGCGATTCGATGTCCTCACCGAAGGATTCCACCGCGCCGGTCTGCAGGTTCGAGGAAGGGCAGATCTCCAGCGGGATCCCCCTGTCCCGGACCCAGCCGGCCACGTCGCCCAGGGTGACCATGCCGACTGAGGTGTCATTCCCGGCGTCGGGCGCGTCCTCGTCTTCGAAGTCGACTTCGATGTCCTCCGCGATCCGCACGCCGTGGCCCAGGCGAAGCGCCCGTCCGTGGACCAGGGCGTCCACAATGCTCTCCACGCCCGCGGCTTCGCCGGCGTGGACCGTCACAGGAAACATCTGCTCGGCGAGGTAGGTAAAGGCATCCTTGAAGCGCGACGGCGGGAAGCCGTCCTCAGCGCCGGCAATGTCAAAGCCCACGGCGCCGCGGTCGCGGTGGCGGACGGCGAGTTCGGCAATCTCCATGCCGCGGTCACCGTGCCGCATGGCGGTAATGAGCTGCCCTGCCTGGATCAGGTGTCCGTTGGCTTCGGCGTCGGCCACGCCTTCCTCCAGGCCGGCCTGGACGGCTTCAACGGCCTCGTCCAGGCTGAGTCCACCGCGCAGGTGCTGCTCGGGTGCCCAGCGGACTTCGGCGTACACCACTCCGTCCTCCACCAGGTCCTCAACGAACTCGCGGGCAACCCGGGTCAGGCCCTCACGGGTCTGCATCACGGCGATGGTGTGGTCGAAGGTTTCCAGGTAGCGGACCAGCGAGCCGGAGTTCGCCGATTCACGGAACCACTCCCCCAGGGCGACGGGGTCGGTGGACGGCAGCGTGTGGCCTGCGGCCTCGGCAAGCTCCACGATCGTGCCCGGGCGCAGTCCGCCGTCGAGGTGGTCGTGGAGGGAAACCTTGGGCAGTACGCGGACGTCGAAGGTGGAAAGGGCAGCGGGATTCGTCATGGGCTCAGTCACATGCCAACTCTACGTGAGGGTCACCCGGCGCGCTTAAGGCTCAGAGTTGACATTCTCTTCCAGCGGCTCGCGGGTGCGGAGAGGAGTCGGTCCGCGGAGCTTGGCGATGATCCGGTCGATGATCAGGCCCAGGACCAGCGCAACGGTGATCGCCACCACCACAGCGAGCAGGTGGTTCTCCTTGAACCAGGCCCCGGCGAGGGCGCCGATAGCCACGGAGTACGCCGCCCACAGAATCGCCGACATGCCCGTCAATGCCACGAACATCCGCCGCGGGAAGCGGGTGGCCCCGGCGGTCAGGTTGACCACCACCCGGCCCACGGGGATAAACCGTGCGATCAGGATCAGGGACACTGCACGCTTCTCCAGCTCACGTCCTGCCCACACGAAGCCCCGCTGCATTCGCGGACCGCGCATCCAGCGGAACCTGTCAGTACGCAGTGTCCGGCCCAGGGCGTAGGCGATGTTGTCGCCGACGAAGGCGCCGGCCGCTGCTGAGACGGCGATCAGCCAGACGTTCGGTCCGCCGTCCAGGAACACGAGGGCGGACAACCCGACCACGAGTGATTCGCTGGGGATGGGGGGAAAGAATCCGTCCAGCAGGCAACAGGCGAAGAGCACGAAATAAACCCAGGGAGCCCCTGAGTAGGCCAGGACGAATTCGTTGATGGTGTCCATTACGGCGTTAAGAACGTCCAATGGGCGGCACTCCTCGGGTAGATATCTGTACCTACAACGATGCCACTTCTGAAAGAGTGCCCGTCACCGGGCATGTCCCCGGGAGCACCCTGAGAGAACCCCGCCCCGACCCTGAGTCCGCCCTGCTGACCCGTCCTCTTCCCCGCGAGATAGCAGAAACTGCCCGTATGAGAGCTCATACGGGCAGTTTCTGTCATCTCGGTGAGGGGAGGCGCGTGACCTAGCTGATCCGGTCGAGGATCAGCGGAGCGACGTTCCCGGCGGCCGGGGAAATCGTGACGGCGTCCGCCAGCACTTCCTTGGCCCGGTCGAACTTCTCCGGGGTGTCCGTCAACAGGGTCATCAGCGGCGTCCCGGCCTTGACCGTGTCGCCGGGCTTGGCGTGCAGCCGTACGCCGGCGCCGAGCTGGACCGCGTCTTCCTTCCGGGCCCGGCCTGCACCGAGCCGCCAGGCTGCGACGCCGACGGCGAGGGCGTCGAGCTCCGTGAGGACCCCGTCTGCCGAAGCCAGGATCGTCTCGGACTCCTTGGCTACCGGAAGGGCGGCATCCGGGTCGCCGCCCTGTGCCTGGATCATCCGGCGCCAGACGTCCATGGCGCGCCCGTCCTTTAGCGCGGCCTCGGGGTCGGCGTCGGGCTGGCCGGCGGCGGTGAGCATTTCACGCGCCAGCGCCACAGTCAGTTCGACGACGTCGGACGGGCCTCCGCCGGCGAGGACCTCCACCGATTCCTCCACCTCGATGGCATTGCCGGCGGTCAGGCCCAGCGGCGTCGCCATGTTAGTGAGCAAGGCCACGGTGTTCACGCCTGCATCTTTACCGAGTGTGACCATGGTGCGGGCCAGCTCCCGGGCGTCGTCCAGGTTCTTCATGAAGGCTCCGGAGCCGACCTTGACGTCCAGCACCAGCGACCCGGTGCCTTCGGCAATCTTCTTGCTCATGATCGAGGACGCGATCAGCGGAATGGCTTCAACCGTTCCCGTGACGTCGCGCAGTGCGTAGAGCTTCTTGTCCGCGGGCGCCAGACCGGCACCGGCTGCACAGATCACGGCGCCGACGTCCGCCAGCTGTGCCATCATTTCGTCGTTGCTCAGGGCAGCACGCCAGCCGGGAATGGCTTCGAGCTTATCCAGCGTTCCGCCGGTGTGACCCAGTCCGCGGCCGGAGAGCTGCGGCACGGCAACCCCGAAGACCGCCACCAGCGGAGCCAGCGGCAGGGTGATCTTGTCCCCCACGCCGCCGGTTGAGTGCTTGTCCGAGGTCGGCTTGCCCAGGGAAGAGAAGTCCATCCGCTCCCCCGAGGCAATCATGGCTGCGGTCCAGCGGGAGATTTCTTCCCGGTTCATGCCGTTGAGCAGAATGGCCATGTTCAGGGCTGCCATCTGCTCGTCAGCAATGGCGCCGCGGGTGTAGGCGTCGATCGTCCAGTCGATCTGCTCCGGGGAGAGTGTCCCCCGGTCCCGCTTGGTGCGGATGATGTCTACGGTGTCGAACTTTTCGGAACTCATTTGCCTGCCTCTTCCAGGTGCTGCGGCCCAAAGGCGTCCGGCAGCACTTCGTCCATGGTCCTGATGCCGCTTACGGTCAGCAGCTGCATGCCCGGAGCCCGGAATTCGTACAGCAGCTGGCGGCAGCGGCCACACGGCATCAGGGTCTGGCCCTGGCCGTCGACACAGGTGAAGGCCACCAGGCGGCCTCCGCCGGTCATGTTGAGCTGGCTGATCATGGAGCACTCAGCGCACAGCGTCAGGCCGTAGGAAGCGTTCTCGATGTTGCAGCCTGAGACGATCCGGCCGTCGTCGGTCAATGCCGCGGCGCCCACTGGATAACGGGAGTAGGGAACATAGGCGTGGGCCATGGCTTCGCGGGCGGCGTCCTGTAGGACGGCCCAGTCGACGTCGGCCGGTGCGTGGGCAGGGATGCCTGCTTCTGCGTTCATTGTTTTCCTTTCGGGCTTCTCAGCCCTTGATGTACGGTATGCCGCTCGCTGCCGGCCCCCGGGACTTACCTACCACGCCGGCGACGGCGAAGATGGTTACCACATAGGGCAGCATGGCCAGGAACTGGTTCGGGACCGGCGTGCCCAAGAGGCTCAGCACCGACTGCAGGTTCGACGCGAAGCCGAAGAGCAGTGCCGCGAACAGTGCGCCGATCGGATTCCAGCGGCCCAGGATCAGCGCAGCAAGAGCGATGTAGCCCTGGCCCGACGTCATGTCCCGGTTGAAGGAGGACACCGATACGAGGGTGAAGAACGCACCGCCGACTCCGGCCACGGCACCTGCCAGCAGGACGTTCCAGAACCGGGTCCGGTTCACGTTCACGCCCAGGGTGTCTGCCGCCTTGGGGTGCTCGCCCACGGCACGGGTGCGCAGGCCCCACTTGGTATGGAAAAGTCCGAAGTACACGGCTGCCACGGCCACATACATCAGGTAGCCGATGATGGACTGGTCGAAGAGGATCGGGCCCAGGATCGGAATGTCGGACAGCAGCGGGATGGGAATCGATTCCAGGCGGGGCGGCGAGTTCCACTTCGCGGAGTCGGCGCTCAGCACGGTGGAGAAGAGGAATCCGGTCAGGCCGGACACCAGCACGTTCAGCACGACGCCGACGATCACCTGGTTCACGATGTACTTGATGCTGAACACTGCCAGGACCAGCGAGACCAGCACGCCGGCAATGGCTGCCGCGAACAGGCCCACAAAGGCGTTGCCTGAGAGCGAGCCTGCCACCGCGGCGGCAAAGGCGCCGAAAAGCAGCTGCCCTTCGATCGCAATGTTCACCACACCCGAGCGTTCACACAGCACGCCGGACAGCGAACCGAAGATCAGCGGGAACGCCAGGACGAAGGAACCTGCCAGCAGGCCGTAGAGCGCGACGCTGGGGCTTCGGGCACTGCCCACCGCCCAGGTAAGGAAGGCGGCGACGAAGAACACCGCGAACACGGCAATCAGCCATCCGGGGATGTGCTGGTAGCGGCTAACCAGGACAAACGCGTACGCCGCCGAGGCCAGCAGGACCACGGAAGCGATCCACCCGAGGACCGGAGCGGAGACCACGACGTCGGGCAGCGGGAACGCTGAGTTCCCCTCCGTCAACCGGAAGGTCACGTCAGTGGACGGCGCTCCGAGCCCGAAGACAATGAAGCCAAGCAGGGCGAGGATGCCGAGCAGGATGGGCGTTTTCCAGCTGCGGATGATCTGGATGTCTGCCGGCCGGCCGGCCGGGGAAAGAGTTGTTGCGGTGCTCATGATGCTCCTTGCCCTGCATCGGCGTTTTTGGGCGTGCGCTTGCCGGACGTCTTGAACGCCCCGGGCGGCGGGATCCTGAAGATGGACCGGACCAGCGGCGGCGCGGCGATGAAGAGGACGATCAGTGACTGGACCACCAGCACAATGTCGATGTTGGTTCCCGTGCTGGTCTGCATGGTGACGCCTCCGGCGCGGAAGGCGCCGAAGAGCAGGCCTGCGGCAAAGGTGCCCCACGGGGTGGAACGTCCCAGGAGTGCAACGGTGATGGCATCGAAGCCAAAGCTGGCCGCAACACCGGAGGTCAGCACGCGTTCGGTACCGGAGACCTGTGCAACGCCGGCAAGGCCGGCCAGTGCACCCGCGATCAGCATCACGGTCACGTAGCCCTTGGTCGTATTGATGCCTGCGTTCCGGGCTGCGGCGGGGTTCGCACCAACGGCGCGAAGCTCAAAGCCGACCGTGGAACGGTTCAGCAGCCACCAGATGAAGACCGTGGCGGCAATGGCCATGATGAAGCCCCAGTGGAGGCGGAATCCGCTGCCCAGCAGGGACGGGAACATGGCGGAATCATCAACCTGCGGGCTGATCGGGTTGGTGGAGCCGGGGCGCTGGAATCCGGGGGTGGTGAGCAGGAAGAGCACCAGCTGGATCGCGATGTAGTTCAGCATGATGGTCACGATGACCTCGTGCGCACCGGTTCGGGCCTTGAGCAGGCCGGCTATGCCGCCCCAGATGGCACCGCCGAGTGCACCGGCAATGACCACGAGCAGCAGGTGCAGGCCCACCGGCAGGTGCCAGGTAAAACCAACCCAGGCTGCCAGGGTTGCACCGATGATGATCTGGCCCTGCGCGCCGATGTTGAACAGCCCGGCGCGGAACGCCAGGGCGACACCGAGGCCGGCGCAGATCAGCGGGGTCGCCACCGTCAGCGTCTGCGTCAGAGGGTAGATCATCCGGGAGAAGGTCTCGGCCTCGTTATTGAAGATCGATCCCTGGAACAGGGCGACGTAGGCTCCCGAAGCTGCCGACCAGGCAGCAGCGAAAAGATCCGCCGGCCGGGAGAAGAAGTAGGCAGATGCCTTCGCAACATCCTCGTCAGTCAAGGCAATCAGCAGGCCGCCCACGACCAGTGCCATCAGCACGGACAGGACGGAGACCAGGGCGTTCCCGGTCACGATGCGGCGCAGGAGGGACTCCTGGCCCTCCTCGGGGTGGAGTTCAGAGGCCGGCACCGGCACCGCGGGAGGCGGCATCGCCCCGCCTGCTGTTTCGGCAGAGGTCAGCAGGCGGGTTTCTTCAGCAGCCGCCTCCTCTTTCCGGTGGGCCGGATCGCCCTGCTGCCTGTGTGCTTCTTCCGGGCTCACTGCGCCCCTCCCTCGTTCTCGCTCTGCTGCGAAAGTGCGTCTTCGGCGCGCATGCCGGCCATCATCAGGCCCAGCACATCGCGCGAGGTGTTGCTCGGGACAATGCCCATGAGCTTGCCGCTGTACAGCACGGCGATCCGGTCTGCCAGCTCCAGGACTTCGTCCAGTTCGGTGGAAACGATCATCACCGGCGTTCCGCCGTCGCGCTCGGCAATGATGCGCTTGTGCAGGAACTCGATGGACCCCACGTCCACGCCGCGCGTCGGCTGGGAGGCGATGAACAGCGACAACGGGCGCGAAAGCTCCCGGGCCATGACGACTTTCTGCTGGTTGCCGCCGGACAGCGTCCCTGCTGCGGCTTCGGCTGACTGCGTACGGATATCGAACTCGTCGATCTTCTCCGCGGCATTGGCCGCCACCACCGCGGGACGCATGGACAGTCCCTTGGCGAAGGGCGCCTTGTTGTACCGGTTCAGAATCAGGTTCTCCGCGACCGTGAAGGGCCCGACCAGCCCGTCAACGCTGCGGTCCTCGGGCACGAAGCCCACGCCGGCGTCGATGATCTGGGCGACCCGTTTGCCCACCAGTTCTTCACCGTCGAGCTGGATCGAGCCGGTCACGTGCTCCTGCAGGCCCATGATGGCCTCGGTCAGTTCGGTCTGGCCGTTGCCCTGGACACCGGCAACGGCGAGGATCTCGCCCTTGGAGATCTCGAAGCTCAGGTGGTCGACCACTGCCTGGCCGGTATCGGAGAGCACCACAAGGTCGCGGACCTGGAAAGTGGCTGCTCCCGGCTGCGCCGGTTCCTTCTGCAGGTTGAGGCTGACGGAGCGGCCCACCATCATGGAGGCCAGTTCCGTGGTGGATGCGCCGGGCGCGGCATCGCCGACGACCTTGCCGCGCCGGATCACCGTAATGACGTCGGACACGGCTTTGACTTCGCGCAGCTTGTGGGAAATGAACACCACGGATTTGCCGTCGTTGCACAGCTGGCGCATGATCGCCAGCAGTTCGTCGGTCTCGCGCGGAGTCAGCACGGCGGTGGGCTCATCAAGGATCAGGACTTCAGCGTCCCGGATCAGGGCCTTGATGATCTCCACGCGCTGCTGCACGCCAACGGGCAGGTCCTCGACGACGGCGTCCGGATCCACGTCGAACCCGTACTGGTTCGAAATCTCGCGGATGCGGGCGCGCGTGGTGTCCAGGTTGAGGGCACCGGCGACCTTGGTGCTCTCATTGCCAAGGGCAACGTTCTCGGCAACGGTGAAGACCGGTACCAGCATGAAGTGCTGGTGCACCATGCCGATTCCTGCGGCCATTGCATCACCCGGACCTGAGAAGACAACGGGTTTGCCGTTGATCAGGATTTCGCCCTCTGTCGGTTCATAGAGGCCGTACAGGACGTTCATGAGCGTTGACTTGCCCGCCCCGTTTTCACCGAGAAGGCTGTGTACCTGTCCCGGCTCGATGACCAGGTCAATGTGGTCGTTGGCAACCAAGGTGCCGAAGCGCTTGGTGATGCCTTTGAGTTCGAGTTTCACAACCCCAACCAATCTGTTTGTGTCTGAGTGTTTGGGTACCCCCTGTTGGAAGGTTACCCGGAACAGAACGAACCGCCGTCCGCCCGGCTGCTGTGCATCCGGACGAACGGCGGTTCTGGAAGCTGCCTGCCCCTGTTACTTCGGGCTGGCTGCGGATTCTACGGTGATTTCGCCGTCGATAATCTTCTGCTTGATTTCGTCAACGGCAGTCTTGACATCGGCCGGAACAGCGTCTTCCTGGTCGTGGTACGGAGCCAGGGTGACGCCGCCGTTCTCCAGGGTGCCGATGTACGGGGTCGAGTCGAAGTTGCCTTCAACGTCGGTGGAGATGACCTCTTCAACGGCCTCGCCCATGAGCTTCATGACGGAGGTCAGGATGAACTCCTTGCCGTTGCCGGCGGTCTCGAAGCCGTCGGAGTCGACCCAGATGACCTTGTTGTTGCCGCCGCCTGCGTTGGCTTCGACAACTGCGTCAAGGGTGCCGGTACCCACCGGACCGGCAACCGGCATGATGATGTCGGCGCCTTCGTTGATGAAGTTTTCGGTGGTCGTCTTGCCGGCACCGGTGTTGGTGAAGTCGCCGATGAAGGAACCGGTCTGCTCGGCCTTGTTCCAGCCGAGGACCTCGACGTTGGCGCCGTTCTCTTCGTTGTAGTACGCAACGCCGTCAGCGAAGCCGTCCATGAAGATGGTCACGGTCGGGATGTTGACGCCGCCGTAGGTGGCGACCTTGCCCGTCTCGGACGTTCCGGCAGCTACATAGCCGGCGAGGAAAGCAGCCTGGGCCGTGTCATAGATGATCGGCTTGACGTTGTCCAGCTCGATGGAGTTGTCATCGATGATGGCGAAGTGGCTGTCCGGGTTGGCGGTAGCCACTTCCTCGGTGGCGTCGGCCAGGAGGAAGCCAACGGTGACCGTGATGTCACAGCCGTTCTGGACGACCATGGAATCCAGGTTCGGTCCGAAGTCGGTCTCCGACTGGGACTCAGCGGTCTTGATCTCAATGCCAAGGTCCGCTTCCGCAGCCTTCAGGCCTTCAAAGCCGGACTGGTTGAACGAGCGGTCATCGAAGCCACCGGAGTCGGAAACCATGCAGGCCAGGAAGTCGCTGCTTGCGCTGCCGCTCGCGGCGTCGGAAGAGGCTGCGTCTTCCTCCGGAGCTGCACCGCAGCCGGCCAGCAGAAGCGCGGACGCGCCCAGCATGGCGGCGGATACACCGGCATTGCGCTTAAAGCTGCGCGGGAAATTCTTCAATGTTCCTCCAGAAAAGAAATGGGATCCACCCGAGAAGTCTGCAGCACAGCCGTTCAGTGCGAATGGCCTTTCGCGCAGGCGCGTGGTGTGCGCCCCTTACCTCATGAAGCGCAGCAAGACCTAACCTTAGCGGTACAAAGGCGCTTGGGAAGGCAGAATCGTGACTCGGGGAACATTTGTTTACATGTTGTTATCATCAGCGGCCTGCGGAACGGCCGCCGACCGGGCAGTGCCTAGTGCCGCAGGCCCCGGGCAGCACGCACTGCCGCCGCGGCCATGACGGAAACGCCGCAACTGATGGAGAGTTCATCAGGGTTGTAATCCCCGCGGTGCAGATCGTAGGTTTCCCCGCCCGGGGTACGGGTGCCCAGGCGCATCATGGCCCCAGGGACTGCCTGCGTCATCCAGGCGAAGTCCTCGCCGCCCATGGACTGCGGAGTCAGGACCACTGAATCTTCGCCCAGTTCCGCCCGGGCAGACGCCTCAATGAGGCCCGTCTCAGCTTCGGCGTTGATGACCGGAGGCACGCCGCGGGTGTGCTCCAGGGACACCTGGACTCCGTAGGGCGCTGCGATGTCCCGCACGACGTCGTCGAGCAGCGTTCCTGCCGCCTGCCAGGCTTCGGCGTCGAGGCAGCGCATGGTCCCTGCCATGAACCCGTGGCCCGGGATCGCATTGGGTGCCGAGCCGGCGTGGATCTGCCCCCAGACCACGGAGACTCCGCTGCGGACATCGATCCGGCGGGAGAGCACCGCAGGGACGCCGACGGCAATCTGCCCCAGCGCAAAGACGAGGTCCTGGGTCAGGTGCGGACGGGAGGTGTGGCCACCCTGCCCGGAGAGTTCGATCCGGATCGTGTCCGACGCCGAGGTGATGGCGCCTATGCGGGTGCCGACCTGCCCGACGTCGACCCTCGGGTCGCAGTGCAGCGCCAGGATGCGCGGCACGCCTTCGAGGATGCCCTGTTCAATGACGGAGAGTGCCCCGCCGGGCATCACTTCCTCGGCAGGCTGGAAGATGACGCGGATCCGTCCGCCCAGGGAGCCCTGGGCTTCCAGCCGCGCCAGGACTTTCGCCGCGCCCACCATCACCGTGGTGTGGATGTCATGACCGCAGGCGTGCGTAATCCCGGTGTTAACCGAGGCATAGGGCAGGCCGGTCTCTTCGAGGACCGGGAGCGCATCAATGTCGGCCCGCAGCGCGAGGCGAACGGGTCCGTCGCCAATATCGACGTAGGCTCCCGTGTTCTCCAGCCGCTTGGGCTGGAGGCCTGCGGCCTCCAGCGCTTCGATAATGCGGTCGGTGGTGCGGAATTCCTTGTGCGAGAGTTCCGGATGTGAGTGCAGGTCCCGCCGGAAGTCGATGAGCTCCCCAAGAATCGGGGCAACGCTTCCCCGGATCGAAGGAACGGGTGAACTGCTTAGTGGGGTCGTCTGCACATCTTCCAGATTAGCCAACCTGCTCTGGCTTGCGGGAAACGGCGGACATTAAGACTTCCCACAGGCCAATTGCGGAAGGCGTGCCCTACAGTACGTCCGTGTCTCCGCTGGCCTTCAGGTGTTCCACGGCCTTCTTCACTTCCTGGGCATGGTCCTTGGTGGTCACCAGCAGTGCATCCGGCGTGTCCACAATCACTACGTCTTCGATCCCGATCAGGGCGATAACCCGCTTGGTATCGGAGACGACGATGCCTGAGGCGTTCTCGGAATAGACGCGGGCGCCCTCTCCCATCACGGTCAGCTCGCTGTTTTCCTCGGCGGGGTTCAGCCGGCCGATCGCGGCGAAGTCCCCCACATCGTCCCAGCTGAAGATTCCCGGGATCATGGCTACGTCTCCCGCGGCAGCGGCAGGTTCCGCAACGGCGTAGTCGATGGCGGTCTTGGGCAGTGTGGGCCAGATCCGCAGTACTGTTTCACGGCGGTTTTCCGTATCCCACGCTTCTGCGATTTCCATGAGCCCTGCGTGCAGCTCAGGCTCGTTCTCCAGGAGGTGCTTCAGCATCAGTGCCACGGGGGCAACGAACATACCGGCGTTCCAGCTGTAGTTGCCGCTGCGCAGGTAGCTGCGCGCTGTGTCCTCGGAGGGCTTCTCCACGAATTCGACGACGGCGTGCGCACTGGGCGCTCCGTCGATCTCCAGGGCTTCGCCGGCTTTGATGTAGCCGAATCCGGTGGAAGGGTGCGTCGGATGGATACCGATGGTGACGATGTAGCCCTGGGCAGCAGTATGGACGGCTTCCCGAACTGTCTCCTGGAAGACCTCCACGGGCGTAATCACCTGGTCGGCGGCGAACGAACCCATGATGATCGAGGGATCGCGCTGGTAGAGGATGGCAGCAGCCAGTCCGATGGCGGCGGCGGAATCCTTGGGCTCGCTCTCCAGCACGAGGTTCTCGTGCTGGATCTCGGGCAGCTGCGCCAGCACGGCCGCGCGGTGGAGGGTTCCGGTCACGACCATCACGCGGTCATCGCTGAGCGGAGCCAGGCGGTCATAGGTGGCCCGGATCAAGGTAGAGCCGGACCCTGTCAGGTCGTGCAGGAACTTTGGAGCAGCGGCGCGGGAGAGCGGCCAGAGCCTGGTTCCTACCCCCCCTGCTGGAATCACACCGTAAAAGCGGTCGAAAACTCCGGCATCCGGTGCCGCGCCCGGGTTCACATTTGTCATTTCAGTACTCATCAGTGCCAAGGTTAGCTGACCGGCCCCCTAAAACCCCGGCAGCACGGGCACCTGCGGGCACCCCCGGGGCGCCGCAGTGTAAGCCAGCTCACACAGTAGGGGAACCTAAATTGATCCCGGTCTCACCGGGGCCTAGATTATGCTTGAGCCTAGAAGTGCTCTCGCACCGGCGTCATCACTGCGTGGAAGACGCGCTAGCGCCGCTGCGATGCAGGGAGGAAAATTCAGTGTCGAAGTTACCAGCAGGCACGCTTTACCGCGGCCGCGAAGGCCAGTGGTCCTGGGTCGCCCATCGGATTACTGGCGTGGTGATCTTCTTCTTCCTTTTGGTCCACGTCCTGGATACCTCATTGGTGCGTGTGTCGCCCGAGGCTTACAACGTGGTCATCGGAGCGTACAAGAACCCCATCATGGGCCTCGGTGAGCTCGGCCTCGTCGCCGCCATCGTGTTCCACGCCTTCAACGGCCTCCGGGTGATTCTTATCGACTTCTGGAAGAAGGGTCCCAAGTACCAGCGCCAGATGCTGTGGGGCGTAGTCGGTCTGTGGCTCGTGACCATGATCGGTTTCTCCATCCGCCACCTTCCCATCGTTTTCGGGGGTCACTAAGCCATGAGCACTCCTTCACTTGAGGCCCCCCGGGCCGGACGCATTTCCCCGAAGTACACCCGCAACGGTTCGGGCAAGGGAAACTTCGAGATGATCGCATGGCTCTTCATGCGCATTTCGGGTGCACTGCTTGTCGTCCTGATCTTCACCCACCTCTTTATGAACCTGATGCTCGGTGACGGTATCCACGCCATCGACTTCGGTTTCGTTGCCGGCAAGTGGGCTTCGCCCCTGTGGCAGGTCTGGGACCTGGTCATGCTGTGGCTGGCGATGCTTCACGGCACCAACGGCGTGCGCACGATCATCAATGACTACGCGGACAAGAACTCCACCCGCATGTGGCTCAAGACGGTCCTGTACTCCGCGACCGTCGTCATCATCGTTCTCGGCACCCTGGTGATCTTCACCTTCGATCCGTGCCCCGCCAACGCGACTCTGGACCAGCTGCCGTCCTTCTGCCCGGCACCCTAGCCGCGCAGCCACCGCAGCAACTCCCTAAGAGCTACACACAGTTTCAACAGAAAGAGCATCTGGTATGCAGGTCCATAAGTACGACGTCGTCATTGTCGGCGCCGGCGGCGCCGGTATGCGTGCCGCCATCGAATCCGGACAGCGCGCGCGGACGGCGGTACTGACCAAGCTGTACCCCACGCGTTCCCACACCGGAGCAGCACAGGGCGGCATGTGCGCAGCACTGGCCAACGTAGAAGAAGACAACTGGGAATGGCACACCTTTGACACGGTCAAGGGCGGCGACTACCTGGTAGACCAGGACGCCGCGGAGGTCATGGCCAAGGAAGCCATCGACGCCGTGCTCGACCTGGAAAAGATGGGCCTGCCCTTCAACCGCACGCCTGAAGGCCGGATCGACCAGCGACGCTTCGGCGGCCACACCCGCGACCATGGCAAGGCTCCGGTCCGCCGTGCCTGCTACGCCGCAGACCGCACCGGCCACATGATCCTCCAGACGCTCTACCAAAACTGCGTCAAGCACAACGTTGAGTTCTACAACGAGTACTACGTGCTGGACCTGCTGACGGTGACGGACAGCTTCGGCCAGAAGCGCACGGCCGGCGTGGTCTCCTATGACCTCGCCACCGGCGAACTGCACGTCTTCCAGGCCAAGTCCGTTGTGTTCGCCTCCGGCGGCGCAGGCAAGGTCTTCAAGACCACGTCCAACGCCCACACCCTTACCGGTGACGGCATGGGCATCGCGTTCCGCAAGGGCATCCCGCTGGAAGACATGGAGTTCATCCAGTTCCACCCGACCGGCCTCGCCGGCCTGGGCATCCTGCTTTCCGAAGCAGCCCGCGGTGAAGGTGCGATCCTGCGCAACTCCGAGGGTGAACGCTTCATGGAGCGCTACGCCCCCACCATCAAGGACCTTGCCCCGCGTGACATCGTGGCCCGCTCCATGGCCAACGAAGTCCGTGAAGGCCGCGGCTGCGGACCGAACAAGGACTACGTCCTGCTCGACCTGACGCACCTGGAGCCGGCTCACATCGATGCCAAGCTCCCGGACATCACCGAGTTCGCGCGCACCTACCTCGGTGTGGAACCGTACACCGAGCCGGTGCCGGTCTTCCCGACCGCCCACTACGTCATGGGCGGCATCCCGACCAACATCAAGGCCGAAGTCCTGCAGGACAACGACACCGTGATTCCCGGCCTGTACGCTGCCGGCGAGGTGGCCTGCGTATCCGTGCACGGCTCGAACCGACTGGGCACCAACTCGCTGCTGGACATCAACGTGTTCGGCAAGCGCGCGGGCATCTACGCCGCCGAGTACGCCCTGCAGGCTGACTTCGTCGATCTGCCGGAGAACCCGGAAGCTGACACCGTGGCCCTGCTCGACATCGTGCGCAATTCCGAAGGCACCGAGCGTGTTTCCGAAATCCGCCGTGACCTGCAGAACACCATGGATGCCAACATGCAGGTCTTCCGCACGGCCGAGACGATCAACCAGACCCTCTCCGACATTGCAGCCCTCGAAGAGCGCTACAAGAAGATCAACGTCCAGGACAAGGGCAAGCGCTTCAACCTTGACCTGCTGGAAGCCGTTGAACTTGGCTTCCTCCTGGAACTGGCCAAGGTCATGTCGGTAGCGGCCCTGCACCGCGAAGAGTCGCGCGGCGGCCACTTCCGCGAGGACTTCCCGGAGCGCGACGACGAGAAGTTCATGCTGCACTCCATGGCCTACAAGGTCGATGAAGCGGACAACGCCGAGCACACTGCAGGCATCCGGCTCGATACCAAGCCGGTCATTTTCACGCGCTACGAGCCGATGGTGAGGAAGTACTAATGACAACGGAAGTCGCTGAGCCGGCCTCGAAGATTGACCTTGCCGAATCCACGGCCGGTGAAATTCCCTCCTTCGACATCACGTTGAAGGTGCGCCGCTACAACCCTGAGGTCTCCGACGAGGCCCACTGGGATGAGTGGACGCTCACCATGTACGGCACCGACCGTGTGCTCGATGCCCTGCACAAGGTCAAGTGGGAGCACGACGGTTCCGTCTCCTTCCGCCGCTCCTGTGCCCACGGCGTCTGCGGTTCCGATGCCATGCGCATCAACGGCCGCAACCGCCTTGCCTGCAAGACGCTGCTGAAGGACCTGGATACGTCCAAGCCCATCCTCGTTGAGCCCATCAAGGGCCTGCCGGTGGAGAAGGACCTGATCGTGGACATGGAACCGTTCTTCCAGTCCTACCGCGAGATCATGCCGTTCCTCATCACCAAGGGCCACGAGCCGGCCAAGGAGCGCCTGCAGTCAGCCGAGGACCGTGAGCGTTTCGACGACACGACCAAGTGCATCCTCTGCGCCGCCTGCACCTCCTCCTGCCCGGTGTTCTGGACCGATGGACAGTACTTCGGTCCGGCCGCAATCGTGAACGCCCACCGCTTCATCTTCGACTCGCGTGACGACGCCGGAGACATGCGGCTGGAAATCCTGAACGACAAGGAAGGCGTGTGGCGTTGCCGCACCACCTTCAACTGCTCGGAAGCATGCCCCCGCGGCATCCAGGTCACCAAGGCGATCTCAGAGGTCAAGCAGGCCATCCTGAACCGCTCCATCTAGTTCAGGGCAGAAACTGCCACAAGGCGGCGGCCCTTCCGGACCTTTCCGGAAGGGCCGCCGCCTTGTGCATGTGTTCAGTGCGCTGGTGTCCCCCGGGCACGCCTGCGCTGCACCAGATAGGGTTGGGCCATGCCTGAGTTCGAGTCCGTCTCCTTCCCCGGAACCAACGGGACCACGCTGGCCGGCACGCTGGACATCCCCGACGGGGATCCCCTGGGCTGGGCCGTCTTCTGCCATGGCTTCGCCCTGGGCAAGAACAGTGCCGCCGCATCCAGGATCTCCAAGGTCCTCTCCGAACACGGCATAGGCGTGCTCCGCTATGACGCTGCAGGACTCGGCCGCTCGACCGGCAACTGGGAAGACGGGTCTTTCAGCACCAAGGTTGCCGACCTGCTCAACGCGTTCGACTTCATGCATTCCGTCGACCGCGCGCCCGCACTGCTGATTGGCCACTCCCTAGGAGGAGCCGCGGCGCTGGCAGCTGCACCTGACCTGTCGGGGTTGGCGGCAGTTGTGACCATCGCTGCACCGTTCCGTCCGTCCCATGTTGCCCACCTCTTCGAGGACGAGCTGGAGAACATCGCTGCCCAGGGACAGGCCGACGTCGAAGTGGCCGGACGGACGCTCACCATTCGCCACGAGCTGGTCCAGGACCTGCACCGGCACGACCTGGCCGGGTGCATCGCCTCGCTGGACCTGCCGCTGCTGATCATGCACTCCCCCACTGACGGCACCGTGGGAATCGACAACGCTTCCGAGATCTTCCGGACGGCACGGCACCCGCGCAGCTTCATCTCCCTGGAGGGGGCCCAGCACCTTATGCCGGAGCGGGAACAGACCACACGGGCAGCAGATATTATCGCTGCCTGGTCCGGCATTTACCTCCGGCAGGCACGTGAACGCGCCGGTTCCGGCAGTACAGCTAGCCCCTGAGGACCATTTCTTCCCGCAGCACCCACAGGCCCTGCGGATCATGCTCGAAGACCCCGATGTGTCCGACGGTGAAGCTTGCCTCATAATCCCGGAGCGTGCTGACGGCGTCGTCCATGCTTGCTTCACTGACATCGTGCGCGACGGTGACGTGCGGGTGGTAGGGATAAGGCATCTGATGGTCCAGCGGACCGCTCTGCAGCTGCTGGTGCAGGCGTGAGCACTCGTCGAAACCGTCAGCCACCTGCAGGTAGACCACGGGGGTGACGGGACGGAAGGATGCAGCACCGCGCAGTGTCACTTTGAAGGGTGCCTGCTCCGCGGTGACCTGGCGGACGTGCTGCAGGGCCGATGGCCAGTCCGACGCCGGGGTGGTGGTCACCAGCGTGATGTGCGCCGGGATGACCGAGGCCATGGGATCGCCGAAGGAAGCGCGCGCCCGGCGGAGCTCCGAGGCGATGGGTTCCGGCACCGGAATGACGATCCCCACCCAGCAGGCGCTTTCGGGCACCCGCTGATCGCCGCCGCTGGCTGCGCCGGATGAAGTTTGGACGGTCGAGTTCGTGTAGCCCATAAGACTTAGCCGGCAGTTGAACCCAGTGGCATGAAACCCATTTTGTCGTACACATCGGCAAGTGTAGCCGACGCTGTTTCCCGGGCTTTCAACGCGCCCTTTGCCAGGAGACGGTCCAGTTCAGCCGGGTCGTCCAAGAGTTCAAGGGCACGTTCCCGGATAGGCCGGATGTGCTCCGTGACGACGTCTGCCAGATCGACTTTCAGATGTCCGTACATCTTCCCCTCATACTCCTTCACCAAGGTCTCGACGCTGCGGCCGGTCATGAGTGAGTAAATGGAAAGCAGGTTCGAAACGCCAGGTTTGGCCTCACGGTCGAAACGGATCTCCGTGCCGTCGTCCGTGACGGCCGACTTAATCCGCTTTGCAATGACCTTGTCCGGATCCAGCAAATTGATCAGTCCTGCCGGAGAAGCGGCAGACTTGGACATTTTGGCGGTAGGGTTCTGCAGGTCGTAGATCTTCGCGGATTCCTTCTGGATGAAGGCCTCCGGGACGGTGAAAGTGTCTCCGTACCGGGTGTTGAACCGCTTGGCCAGATCCCGGCTGAGTTCCACGTGCTGGCGCTGGTCTTCGCCAACCGGCACTCCGTGGGGCTGGTAAAGCAGGATGTCCGCCACCTGCAGGATCGGATAGGTGAACAGCCCCACGCTCGCGGCATCCGACCCGAAGCGCTGCTGCTTGTCCTTGAACTGAGTCATGCGGGATGCTTCGCCGAATCCCGTGATGCAGTTCAGCACCCAGGCCAGCTGTGCGTGTTCGGGCACCTGCGACTGGATGAACAGTGTTGCGCGCTCCGTGTCCACGCCGCCGGCGATGTACTGGGCAGCCGTCACGCGCGTCCGCTGGCGAAGATCCGCAGGATCCTGCGGGACGGTAATCGCATGCAGGTCGGGGATGAAGAAAAAGGCGTCGTACTGTTCCTGCAGCCGAACCCAGTTCACCAGGGCGCCGAGATAGTTGCCCAGGTGCAGGGAGTCAGCCGAAGGCTGCATCCCGGAAAGGATGCGCTGGCGGACGGGAGTTTCGCTCATCGGGGCACCTTAGAACTGGTAGTCGACCACGACGGGCGCGTGGTCTGAGAAGCGGGCGTCGTACGTTTCAGCCCGGTCGACGACGGCGCTGACGGCGCGCTCGGCGAGTCCCGGAGTAGCCATGTGGTAATCAATGCGCCACCCGGCGTCGTTGTCGAAGGCCTGTCCGCGCCAGGACCACCAGGTGTAGGGACCGGCTACCTCGCCGGCCAGCTTGCGCGCCACGTCAACGTAGCCAATTTCGTCACTGAAGAAACGGTCGAAATAGGCGCGTTCCTCGGGGAGGAAGCCGGCCCGCTTGACGTTGCCTTTCCAGTTCTTGATGTCGAGCGTGGTGTGGCCGACGTTCAGGTCGCCCACAATCAGGGCGTAGTCACTGGTGGCAGCCAGCACCGGCAGCCGCGCAGCCATAACGTCCAGGAACCGGTACTTGTCATCCTGCTTGGGGGTTCCGGCTTCTCCGGAGTGCACGTAGGCGCTCACGACGGTCAGGATCTTCTCTTCACCCTCGACCGGAACCTTGAAATCAGCTTCGACCCAGCGTCCGGACAGTGCAAAGTAGTCTTCGCCGATGTGCTCACGCACCGCGACCGGCTCGGTCCGCGAAGCGATGGCAACGCCGGCACGCCCCTTGGCTTCCGCCTCGGCATGCAGGATGTGCCATTCGCTGCCCAGCAGTTCGCGGACAATCGCATCCGGCGCCCGGACTTCCTGCAGGCACAGAATGTCGATGTCCCGGTCTGCCAGCCACTCGGCCATGCCCCGTTTGTAGGCGGCACGGATGCCGTTGACGTTCACAGTTGCGATTCTCAGTGCGGGTTTATCCCCTGCCGATGCCATGCTCACGCCAATAACCTTACCCTCCAGTAGCCTTTGGGTTCATCTGGGCGGCGCTGCCCGGGACAGGCACGCACCGGGTGCTCCGCGCCTGCGGATCAGTCGACCAGCGTGCCCTCTACGGGGCCGCCGTCGTCTGTCTTCATCATTCCCCGGGCATTGTGCGCGGTGATTTCAATGGTCTCGAGCGCGCGTGCCACTTGGTCGGAATCACTGCCGAGGTTGTCGCGGATCACCTTGGACTGGACCTGGATGATCTTGAAGCTGTGGTCCAGCTTCTGGTCGCGGATGGTCGTGGCCTCGTCCATCACCTGGACCGAAGGCGCGCCGCCCGCGGCACGGTTCAACGAGTCCTGGGCTTCTGCGATCTTGGCCCCCGCCTTGCGCGCGGCGCCGCGGATGCTGAAGACCACGAACGCAAACAGGAGCAGCCACCCCAGAGAGATGATCACCACCAGCCAGCCAACGACGTCGTTCTCATTGGCAGCGAAAATCACGGCAACGATGAACACAAACACCATCACTGTGGTGCCGATGGTGGCCATCTTGCGGCTGATTCCCCTGCCGGGGCTGGATGCTGACGGCGTCTGGCCGTTTCGGATGGACTGCATGGCCTTATTCTCTCAAATTTTCCGCCCTCCTCCTTCCTCTTACCCCTACGGCGAAAACGCCCCCGTCTGGAGGGCCGGAATGCATGCCTCGGGGAAGCTGTTGCCCGGACCCGGGCCTTGCTGGAAGGCTGGGGCGATGGAGATAGCGCTGGTCACCGGAGACATTACGCGTCGGGACGTGGAGGCCGTGGTCAACGCGGCTAACTCCTCGCTTTTGGGCGGAGGAGGAGTCGACGGCGCCATTCACCGCGCCGCCGGCCCGGAACTGCTGGAAGCGTGCCGGAAGCTGCGGGAGGAAACCTACCCGAACGGGTTGCCAGTAGGTGAGGCCGCCGCCACGGAGGGCTTTGGATTACCGGCACGCTGGGTCATCCACACTGTGGGGCCTAACGCCCGGGCCGGGCAGACCGACCCGGAGCTGCTGCGGGCTGCCTTCGCCAACAGCCTCCAGACGGCGGTCTCCCTCGGTGCGTCGAGTGTGGCCTTCCCCGCCATTAGCGCCGGTGTCTATGGTTGGGATGCCCGCGACGTTGCCGAAATCGGGCTGCGGACCGTCAGGGAGCATCCCGGCAACGGGATCGAGACCGTGGAGTTCGTCCTGTTCAGCGAACCCGTTGCCCAGGTGTTCCGGACGGTCCTGGCTGAGTTGGACTCCCGTGGCTGAGGACCGGCCTTAGCCACCGAAGGGGTTCCAGGATGCGCCGGGGAAGAGTCCCGCAAGTCCTGCCCGCAGCAGCAGGAACCCCACGATTCCCACAATCCAGAGCACCGCTTCACCCGAAGCCTTGGTGAGCCAGGCGCGCAGCCGCTCCAGCGGTCCGTCCAGGTGCCTGCCGAGCAGCCACCGGGAGAGAAGCAGGAGCAGGGCCGGCAGCAGCATCACTGCACAGTACAGCGCCAGGATCCCGGCCGAGGCGGACCATCCCGTTCCCGACGCTGTCACCAGTCCCACAGCGGCGAGGTACGGCAGCATGGTGGGCAGCTCCAGCACGCCGGCAAGCAGGGCGAGTCCCATCAGCCCTCCCCTGGAGTCCAGGGCCTTGCCGATCCGGGACTGCCAGCGGTTTTCGGCCGACTGCGAGCGCCGGGCTGCGGCTGATACGCGGGCGCTGTCCGGCTGGGCGGTTCCGGCATCAGGAACACCGGCCGGAACACTGCCCTGGGTATTGCCCTGAGTATCGCTGTGGACAGTGCCCGAGGCCGCCACCGGGGCCGCGGGGGTGTTCCCTTTCCTGCCGGTGTCCTTGAAAGACCAGAGCAGCATGGCCGCCCCTGCCGCAATCATCATCGTCTGCACGGCAGGGGTTTCCAGCAGTGCCCCGGCTCCCCCTCCCATCATCCGCCCCAGTCCGCCCGCACCGGAGAGCAGCACTATCCCCACGAGGAAATAGAACACGCCCACAGCGGCAAGGTAGCTGGCCACCTTTCCCGTGGTCTTGCCCGCATCCCGGCGCAGCAGAAGCCACACCGGTATGACCAGCGTGCCGATGCTGGTGCTGTCTATCAGGGCAAGGACGCCCAGCTGAAGAAGGGTTTCCGGTGTCATGGCCCCCACTCTTCCGCGCCGGGGAGCGTGCGCGAGTCCGGCCTTCGTCGCAGCCGCCGTCATCCTTTGGTGCCATGGCGGGGCGATCCCGCTTGGCCGCGCCGGGTGCCCGAGTCAGGATGGAGGGATGAACTACTCCTGGGGCAGGCCCTCCCCTGCCCGCCGGATCCAGCGAGAAGACGCCCTGCTCGCCGTCGGCTACGCTGCCCTGGCTTGGCTGCTGCATTCCCTGGACCTCACTGCCACCGGATCTCCGCTGGTACCGGGGCTCGCGCCGTGGTGGCCGGCCCTGACCGTGATCGGCTGTGCCGCGGTCCTGCTGCGCCGCAGGCAGACTGCCGTGATGGTCACTGTCTGCTTCGCGGCGGCGGTTGCACTGGTGCTGGCGAACAGCACCGCCGGGCTGTTCCTGGCCTTTGAGGCGGTCTTCTCACTGGTGCTGTTCGGGTCTGCCCGGGCGGCCCGTGCCGCGGAAATCAGTGTCCTGGTGCTGTGCGGAGTTTCGGGCGCAGCGGCGTGGGCACTGACCGGGGACCTGCGCGACGGCGTCATGGTGATCCTGCTGACCGGCATGGTGCTGCTGCTTCCGGCTGAATGGGCCTCCAACCTGCGCAAGGCTGCCCAACTGGCGGAGAGCGAAAGCGCACGGGCGGCCGCGATCCGGTCTGCTGCCCGCGACCAGGAACGGCTCGCTGCCCGGGAACATGAGCTGGCGCTGGCCGCCGAACGGCAGGACATGGCGAGGGAGCTTCACGATGTGCTGTCCTCGCGCCTCTCCGCGATCGCCCTGCAGTCCGGCGCCGCGCTGCGCAGTCCCCCGGGGAGCAGCCTGCAGGCGGAGGTCCTGGGCCATGTGCGCCGGGAAAGCGTGAAGGGCCTGGAGGAGCTCAACGGGATGATCCGCACGCTGAGCAGCGGGGTCCCCCGGCCTCTGGCCGGCAGCGTGAAGGACCTGGACGCCGTCGTCGACGGGCACCGGGCCGCCGGAATGGAGATCAGCTGGTCCAATCTGCTGGACCATCCGGAGGAGCTGCCCTCCCCGGTACAGGCGGCGGTCTACCGGATAGCGGTGGAGGCGCTGGTGAACGCCGCCCGCCATACGGACGGCGCCGGGGTGCGTATGCTGCTCGAGCATGCTTCCGGCGGTATCCGCCTGGTGGTGGAGGACGACGGCGGCAGCAGCCCCGGCCGGACGGCCGGCTCCCCCGCCCTCGCCGGAACGGGGACCGGGGTGCCCAGCATGCTGGCACGGGCCGAGCAGCTTGGCGGCCGGGCCTGGGCCGGACCCGCAGCATCAGGCAGGGGCTGGACGGTTGAGGCGAGCCTCCCGGCAGACGGATCACCGCTGCAGGAACCTTTGCCCGCACCTCTGCGGGACAAAAGAAGCACCGGCGCAGAAGGAATAGAGGTATGAGCGGGGACATTCGGGTACTGCTGGCGGATGACCATGCCGCAATCCGGCTGGGCATGCGCATGGTCTTGGAAACCGAGCCCGGGTTCGCGGTGGTCGGCGAGGCGGCCGACGGCGCCACAGCCGTGCGCATGGCGCAGGTGCTGACGCCGGACGTTGTGCTGATGGACCTGAGGATGCCGGTAGTGGACGGCGTTCAGGCGACGGCGGAAATTGCCGGTGCCGGACTCTCAAAGGTCGTGGCACTGACTACCTTCGACCACGATTCATATTTGTTCGGCGTCCTCTCCGCCGGTGCCGCAGGCTTCCTGCTCAAGACGGCTGAACCGGCGGAAATTACGACGGCGCTGCGCCGGGTCCACGACGGCGGCACCGTGATTGCCCCGGAGGTCGCCGGACGGCTGGTGGACGCCTTTGTCGCCGGCCGGAAAGATGCTGCGGCGGCTTCCCCTCCGGCCAAGGAGCAACCCCCGGAGGCGGAGCTGACCGCCCGTGAAGTAGAAGTCCTGGATTGCCTGGCGGAGGGCCTGAGCAATGTTCGGATCGCGCGCAAACTGGGCATCTCGGAAACCACAGTGAAGACCCATGTGTCGCGGGTGCTGGCCAAGCTTGGAGTGGAGTCCCGACTGCAGGCCGCGCTGGCGGCGCGCGTGCGCACGGTCTGACCGTGGCGGCGCCGGTCCAGCACCCGGGGCCGGGCCGGAACCGCTATTTCAGGAAGAGTGCTTCCAGGCGCCGGGTCGTGATGACCAGGCCGAAACCGATCATCACCGCGAAATAGAGCAGGTGCCCGGCGGTGGCCAGGGACAGTGCCCCGGCGCTGATCTGGCGCAGCATCTCCACACCGTGCCACAGCGGCAGCGCCTGGATCAGCCACTGCACAGCCTGCGGGTAGACGCTCAGCGGATAGAACGTCGCGGAGAACAGGAACATGGGCAGCATCACGAAGCTGATCCAGTCCAGCTGCTGGAAGGTCTTCATGTAGCTGGTGATGGCCATGCCGATGGAGGCGAACCCGAAGGCCACCACGACGGCGGCCGGAATCATCAGCAGGGCGGCGGGTGAGCTGACCAGGCCCATGGCGGCCATGACGGCCGTGAAGCCGGTCGCGTACATGGCGCCGCGCAGCAGGGCGAGCAGGATCTCCCCCAGCGCCACGTCCAGCGGGCCGAGGGATGTTGCCAGCATGCCCTCGTAAAGCCGCGCGAAATTCAGCTTGAAGAACACGTTCATGGTGGAGTCGTAGATCGCGCCGTTCATCGCGGAGACGGCCAGAAGTGCGGGCGCGATATACGCGGCGTAGCTGATCTGTTCGCCGCCCGGCCCGGCCACGGTTCCAATCAGCGAGCCGAGGCCGATTCCCATAGCCAGCAGGTACAGGACCGGTTCGACGAAGCCGCTGATCATGATCGACCAGTTGCTTCCCCACGTGGCCTTCAGCCCGCGGGCAAAGACCGCACGGATGTTTCGGGCGTAGAGGGAACCCAGGATCCGCTGCTGCGGTTCGAGGAGGCCAGCACGGTTGGCTGCCTGCGCGCTCATGCGCCGAGCCTTCCCGTAAAGATGCGCCGGGCGAGCAGCCAGCCGGCTGCCGCCAGCACCAGCAGGTACGCAACGTGCACCGCCGTCAGCCAGGCCGGCTCGGTGATTCCGTAGCTGAACATCCGGCCCAGTTCCGTCGCGTGCCAGAGCGGCGAGATCCAGCCGATCCAGCGGATGACCAGCGGCAGGGTGTCCAGCGGAAAGAAGGTCCCCGAGAAGAGGAAGAGCGGCATCACGATGAAACGCTGCACCATGGCAAACTGTCCGCGGTCTTCCTGGATGGAAGCGCTGTAAGCCATCAGCGGCAGGCCAAACGCGAGCCCGCCCAGGATGGCGGTGAGGATCATCAGCCACGCGGTTCCGGGATTCCCCACCGCACCGAAGAGCAGCAGGAAGATGAAATAGGCGCCGCAGGTGATGAGCAGCCGCACGCCCAGTCCGAGGACATGACCGTCCACGAGCTGGCCGCTGGACAGCGGCGAGGCGTTGGGTCCGTAGTAGGTACGCCGCCATTTGAAGCCGGACATCACCGTGTAGGTGTTCTCCTCCGAGGACACCATGATGGCCGCGGTTGCCAGGAGTGCCGGCGCAACGAACATCAGGTAGGAGACGGACGCACCGTTCCCGGCGTCGAACGCTGCGTTGGTTCCCGTATCCACCAGGGTGGCCAGGCCCACGCCCATGCCAAACAGATAGACCAGCGGGGTGCCGACGGCGGTCACCAGCACTGTCCAGCCATAGCCGCGCATGCGGCGCAGCCAGTGCTCGGCGTAGTAGACCGGGCCGAACCGGCGGGCGCGGCGGGCAGCCTCCTCGGGCGTCAGCGGCGACCTCAGGCCCAGGACGGCATGGGTTTGCTGCTCAGTCAACGAGGCTCCTGCCGGTCAGCCGGAGGAAGACGTCCTCCAGCGAGGAACGGCGTACCAGGGACGTGATGGGCCGCAGGCCGCGGCTGGTGACGGCTTCCAGGGCGGCCTCGCCGTCCTCAGCGTAAATCAGCACCCGGTCCGGCAGGGTCTCGATGCGCTCACCGATGCCGTCCAGGTCGGAGGCTACCGTGGTGTTCCGCTCGGAGCCGAAGCGCAGCTCAACTACTTCGCGGGAGGAATGGTTGCGGATCAGGGCTGCCGGAGAGCCTTCGGCCATGATGGCGCCCTTGTCCACGACGATCAGCCGGTCACAGAGCTGTTCGGCCTCATCCATGTAGTGGGTTGTGAGGATGAGGGTAACTCCGGCTTCCTTGAGCCGGAAGAGCCGGTCCCACAGGATGTGCCGTGCCTGCGGATCCAGGCCCGTGGTCGGCTCATCCAGCAGCAGGATCTTGGGATCGTTGATCAGGGACCGGGCGATGGTGAGCCTGCGCTTCATACCGCCGGACAGGTCGTCCACCCGTGCCCTGGCTTTGTCGGTAAGCTGCGCGAACTCCAGCAGTTCGTCTGCCTTGGGCTGCAGGTAGCTCTTGGGCAGCCCGAAGTACCGCCCGTATGCCAGGAGGTTGTCCCGCACCCGGAGATCCTCATCCAGGTTGTCCTGCTGCGGAACCACCCCGAGGTGGGCCCGGACTTCGGGGCCGTGGCGGTCAGGGTCCAGCCCCATGATCCGGAGGTCACCGGAGGTGCGCTTGGAGACGCCGCCGATCATCTTCATGGTCGTGGACTTACCGGCGCCGTTGGGGCCCAGCAGACCGAACGCCTCCCCCGCCGGAACGTCGAAGCTGATGCCGTCAACGGCGGTGAAATCGCCGTATGACTTGGTCAGGCCGGACGCCGAAATGACGGTGTCCTGCAGGCTTTCCGCTATGGGGCTGGCTGACGAGGTGATCTGGGGCACCCGGACAGCATAGTGCAGACGCCGAAGGCCTGTGCATCCGCCGCGCACAGGCCTTCGAACGTGATTCCAGCCCGTTGCCGGGCCAGGGCTAGCCGGGCAGGATTCCCACGCGGCGTTCGGCTGCCTCAACGACGTTGGCGAGCAGCATGGCGCGCGTCATCGGCCCGACGCCGCCGGGGTTGGGCGAGATCCAGGACGCCACCGCTGCTGCATCCTTCTCGACGTCGCCGCTAAGTGTGGTCTTCCCGGTCTCCGGATCGGTGATCCGCGTGACGCCGACGTCCAGGACAATCGCACCGGGCTTCAGTTCAGCGGCCTTGACCATCCCCGGGAATCCGGCCGCGGCCACAACCACGTCGGCCTCGGCCAGGAGTTCGGGCAGGTTGACCGTGCCGGTGTGGGCCAGGGTGACCGTGGCGTTGATCGGACGGCGGGTCAGCAGCAGCCCCAGCGGGCGGCCGACTGTCACGCCGCGTCCGATGACCAGCACGTTCTTGCCGGTCAGCGCGATCCCGTTGCGGACCAGCAGCTGCACGATGCCGTGCGGAGTGCAGGGCAGCGGAGACGTCATCGCGTCGGACACGTTGAGCACCAGACGGCCCAGGTTCACCGGATGCAGCCCGTCAGCGTCCTTCTCCGGGGCGATGCGTTCCAGGATGGCGTTGGTGTCCAGGTGCTTCGGCAGCGGCAGCTGCACGATGTAACCCGTGACGGCCGGATCCTCATTCAGCTCGTCGATGGCCTTCTCGAGCTCTTCCTGGGTAATGTCCTCCGGCAGGTCGCGGCGGATGGAGTTGATTCCCACCTGCGCGCAGTCCTTGTGCTTGCCGCCCACATAGGAGTGGCTGGCCGGGTCGTCACCCACCAGGACGGTGGCAAGTCCCGGGGTGATGCCGTGCTCCTCCTTCAGGACCTGGATCCGCTGGGCCAGCTCTTCCTTGATGTCCTTGGCCGCCTGGATCCCGTCCAGTTTCCGGGCGGTTTGCGGTGCCTGCGAGGTTTCTTCCTCCACGTGGCCCTCCATATTCGTGCCCTTTTCCACTGTTACCACTGCTCCTGTCCGGGGTAGAGCGGGAAGTTGTCAGCCAGGGCCGAAACGCGGCGGGACAGGGCTTCGGTGTCCGGTGCCGGCTTCAGCGCGGTGGCAATGATATCCGCAACCTCGGTGAACTCCGCTGCGCCGAAACCGCGGGTTGCCAGCGCCGGAGTGCCGATCCGCAGGCCGGAGGTGACCATCGGGGGGCGGGGGTCGAACGGAATGGAGTTGCGGTTGACCGTGATGCCAACGGAGTGCAGCAGGTCCTCGGCCTGCTTGCCGTCCAGTTCGGAGTTGCGCAGGTCCACCAGGATGAGGTGGACATCCGTGCCTCCGGTCAGGACCGAAACTCCGTGTTCGGCGACGTCCGGGGCGCTGAGGCGTTCGGCCACGATCCGCGCACCTTCGAGGACACGTTCCTGGCGTTCGCGGAACTCCTCGGAACCGGCAACCTTGAAGGCCACGGCCTTGGCTGCAATCACGTGCATCAGGGGTCCGCCCTGCTGGCCCGGGAACACGCTGGAATTGATCTTCTTGCCGAACTCTTCCTTGGCGAGGATCACGCCCGAGCGAGGACCGGCGAGGGTCTTGTGCACGGTGGAGGTGACGACGTCGGAATGCGGGACGGGGGTCGGGTGCAGTCCGGCGGCGACAAGCCCGGCGAAGTGGGCCATGTCGGTCCACAGGTAGGCGCCGACTTCATCGGCGATGGCACGGAAGGCCGCGAAGTCCAGCTGGCGCGGGTAGGCGGACCAGCCGGCAATGATGACCTGGGGGCGCTCGGCAAGGGCCTGCTCCCGTACCTTGTCCATGTCGACCCGGTAGGTCTTGTCGTCGACGCCGTACGCGGCGACCTCATAGAGCTTGCCGGAGAAGTTAAGCTTCATCCCGTGCGTCAGGTGCCCGCCGTGCGCCAGGTTCAGGCCCATGATCTTGTCTCCGGGCTTGATCAGGGCCGAGAGTGCAGCTGCGTTGGCCTGGGCACCGGAGTGCGGCTGGACGTTGGCGAACTCAGCACCGAACAGGGCCTTGACCCGTTCGATGGCCAGGTTTTCCGCCACATCGACCTGCTCGCAGCCGCCGTAGTAACGGCGTCCGGGATAACCCTCGGCGTACTTGTTGGTGAGGACGGAACCCTGGGCTTCCAGGACGGCGCGCGGGGCAAAGTTCTCTGAAGCGATCATTTCCAGCGTGTTGCGCTGGCGGGCCAGTTCTCCGTCGAGGACGGCTGCGATCTCCGGGTCAACCTCGGAGAGGGGCGCATTGGTGACGGGCTGGGTGGATAGTCTCACGTGGATCTCCTGGGGAAGGGTGTTCTATAGGTCAGGCTACCTGCCGGGCACCCCCGGGTTCCGGGCATGACAAACAGATGACAACGTGACCATGGCCCAGGCGTGCGATCCGTGGTTTGGACTTGCTTGTGCCGCTTCCTGGTGGTGACCCACCCAACGCCAGTCGCGACGCTCCCCAGTCTAGCGCGGGCCACGCTGCGCGGGGATTCCCCGGACTCGGCGTCAGCCGGTGCCGGCCGCGATCTCTTCCCAGACGAAGCCGGTAACAGTGCCGGCCTCCCAGTCCGAGCGCAGCCTGCTGTAGGTTACCGCTGCGATACGGTTCCCGCCGGGAAGCGGCCACCCTTCACGGATGTGGGCTTCCTTGACGAACCCGGAGCGAAGGAGCGTCTTGCGCATGGCAATGTTGTCTTCCCGCATCTTTCCTCCCAGCCGCCGCAGGTGCGGGTACTGCGTAAACGCCTCGGCCGTCAGCGCTTTGACCACGGGGACACCCTTGCCTTCTCCGCGGTGCTCCTCGATCAGGCGCAGGTCAAAAACGGCACACTCTTCGGCCAGGTCCTCCAGGATCACCAGACCCAGGCGCTGGTTGCTGCCAAAGACCCAGAAGGTGCGCACACCGTCAGACTCGAACCGGCCTTCCAGCAGCAGCCTGCGTACCAGTTCCTCCGACGGAGCAGTTATCTGATGGAAGGGAAAACGGTTGGTGGTCAGGAACTTGACCAGCTCTTCCTCGTCCTTGTCGGTGAGCGGGGCGAATGTAACGTCCATGGCTCCAGCCTAGGCTTCCCCGCTGCGGGCGGTAACCTGTTCGGGTGACCGAACATGCAGCCGCCGCGTTCCCGGCATCCAACCCGCCCGCCACGACACCCGGTGAAGCCTCCTTCACCCTGACGCTTTCCTGCGCGGACCGTCCGGGCATCGTGCATGCCGTTTCCGGCGCCCTCGCAGCAGCCCAGGGCAACATCACCGAATCCCAGCAGTACGGCAGCCCGGACTCCGGTTCCTTTTTTATGCGCGTCGACTTCACGGCGCCGCAGACCTACGAGTCCGTCCGTGCCGGCATCGAGCCTGTGGCCGACGCCTTCGGCATGGACTTCGAACTGCATCAGGCCGGCGTACCGGTGAGGACGCTGATCATGGCCTCAAAAGACGGGCACTGCCTCAATGACCTGCTCTTCCAGCAGCGTGCCGGGAACCTGCCGATCGAGATTCCGGCGATCGTCTCCAACCACACGGACCTGGCCGGACTGGCCGAGTTCTACGGCGTGCCCTTCCACCACATCCCGGTGACCGCGGAGACGAAGCCGGCCGCTGAGGACGCACTGCGTGCCCTCATGACGGATCTGGACATCGAGCTTGTGGTGCTGGCCCGGTACATGCAGATTCTCAGCGATGGCCTGTGCCGGGAGCTTTCCGGCCGCGCGATCAATATCCACCACTCCTTCCTGCCTTCTTTCAAGGGCGCGCGCCCTTACCACCAGGCCCACGCACGGGGCGTGAAACTCATCGGGGCGACCGCCCACTACGTCACCTCGGACCTGGACGAGGGGCCGATCATCGAGCAGGAAGTCATCCGCGTGGACCACTCCCGGACGGCGGCACGGCTGGCCGCCCTGGGGGCCGGTGTGGAAGGACGTACCCTGTCGAAGGCTGTCCAGTGGCACGCCGAGCACCGGGTCCTGCTCGACGGGCGCCGCACCATCGTCTTCAACTAAGGCTCCCTGCCGGGACCCGGGCTGCCCGCTACAGTTGTCGCATGGCTCACATCATTTCCCTGGGCGGCAAGACTCCCGCAGTCGATCCCAGCGTCTTCCTGGCACCGACCGCATCCCTGATCGGCGATGTCCACATGGGTTCCGGATCCAGCGCCTTCTACGGCGTCTGCGTCCGCGGAGACTCCAATTCAATTCGGGTCGGGGCGGGAACCAACCTGCAGGACAACGTGGTGCTGCACGCAGATCCCGGCTTTCCCACAACGGTTGGCGAAAGGGTCAGCGTCGGCCACAACGCCGTCGTCCATGGGTGCACAGTGGAGGATGACTGCCTCATCGGCATGAGCGCCACCGTGATGAACGGCGCCGTCATCGGGGCGGGCTCCCTGGTAGCGGCCGGAGCCCTGGTCTTGGAAGGCACACAGGTCCCGCCGCGTTCCCTGGTTGCCGGTGTGCCTGCCAAGGTCCGCCGGGAGCTGACCGAGGAGGAATTCGCGAACGTCCGCCGCAATGCCGAGCATTACCTGGACATGGCCGCCGAACACCGCGCGGCACTCACCGCCGAGTAAGGAACTGCCTTCAGGACACAGGCCCGTCCGTGATCTTGTGTTCATTTCTTGACGGCAACATGCATCTGTAGGACGCTGAAGTTTATGTCTGCCCAATCACCCTCAATGATGACGGAGCCCACACCGGGCCGGCGCCGCAGCAAGCCCGGCTCCCAAACCGCGCTTCGGGCCCGCAACCAGCAGCTGCTGCTTGAGGCACTGCTCACGGGCGGACCGCAAACCCAGGCAGAGCTCTCCCGGATCACAGGGCTCTCCAACGCCACCGTCTCCAACATCGTCCGCGAGATGAGCCAGGCGCAGCTGGTCAACACCGAACCAACCACCAGTTCGGGCCGACGGGCCCTCTCGGTCAGACTGAACGACACCGGGGCCGTAGCCGCAGGCATCGACATCGGCCGGCGGCACGTCCGCGTGGTCCTGGCGACACTCGGCTACCAGATCCTCGAAGAGGCCTCGGTTTCGCTGCCCCTGGGGCACACGGCTGATGAGGGCATGAACGCCGCCGCGGAACTCTTTGACCGGGTCCTGGCAGACGCCGGCATTGAACGGCACCGGGTACTGGGAGCCGGCGTCGGCATTCCGGGACCGATCGACCGGCGCACCGGAACCGTGGTGCGCGGTGCCATCCTGCCGGAGTGGGTGGGCGTGAACATGCGCGAAGACCTGGCTGCACGGCTGCGGGTTCCGGTGTTTGTCGATAATGACGCCAACCTCGGCGCCCTGGCGCAGGTGACGTGGGGTCCCCACGGAGGCTGCGAAAACCTCATCTTCGTCAAAGTGGCGTCGGGCATTGGAGCGGGCCTGGTCATCAACGGTGCCCTCTTCTACGGGCATGTGGGTGTCACAGGGGAAATTGGCCACGCAACGATCTCCGACCACGGACTGGTCTGCCGCTGCGGTAACCGGGGCTGCCTGGAAACGGTCGCATCCACTTCCACCATGATCGACCTCCTGAGCCGCACCGCGGCAGAGCCGGTCAGCACCGCCGACATCATGCGCCAGGCCGCTGCCGGAGACCCTGCCACCCTGCGCGTGGTGGACGACGCCGGAATGGCGGTTGGGCGCGCGGTCGCCAGCATTGCAAACACCCTGAACCCCGAAGTCATCGTGGTCGGCGGATCCCTGACCGGACTCGGCGAGACCTTCCTGGACCCGATCCGCCGCGGCCTCATACGCCACGCAGTGCCCCTGATCGGCGAGACCACTACGGTCACCATGTCCTCGCTCGGAGACCGCGCTGAAGCGCTGGGCGCCGCTTCCCTGGTGCTGGCGCAGGCCGGTGCCGTGCTCTGACCCGGAATTGATTTACAAAGTATGTTTTTCCACGCCCTACTCCCGTTGTGTTAAAGACTTGACGACAAGCAGGGAATAAGAGTTTACTTCTCTATCGACCCCTCATTGGGTCAGCAGCAAGACAAAGAAGTCACTACGGGAGGCACTTATGCGAGCAGCAGTTGCAGCTCGGGCAACTGGAGCGCTCAGCGTCCAGTGCCCCTACGGCGGGGTTTGGGCAGATGCCGCATAACCACACCATCCTGGAAATGCGTTCCATCACCAAGGAATTTCCCGGTGTCAAAGCTCTGTCCGACGTCTCCATCTCGGTAAAAGCCGGTGAGATCCACGCCATTTGCGGCGAAAACGGAGCTGGAAAGTCCACCCTCATGAAGGTCCTTTCGGGGGTGTACCCGTACGGAACCTACAGCGGCGAAATCGTCTTCCAGGGAGAGGTCGTCCAGTTCAAGGACATCCGCTCCTCTGAAGCCGCCGGAATCGTCATCATCCACCAGGAACTGGCGCTGATCCCGGAGCTCTCCATCGCGGAGAACATCTTCCTGGGCAACGAGCCGCGGCGCTTCGGTTTCATCGACTGGGACCGCGCAAACCTCGAAGCGTCCGAGCTGATGGCCCGGGTTGGCCTCGAGGAAGATCCCACCACCCCGGTCAAGGACATCGGCGTGGGCAAGCAGCAGCTCGTGGAGATCGCGAAGGCCCTGAGCAAGCGCGTGAAGCTGCTCATCCTCGACGAACCCACGGCGGCACTGAACGAAACCGATTCCCAGCACCTGCTGGACCTGATGGCAGGACTGCGGTCCAAGGGCATCAGCTGCATCATGATCTCCCACAAGCTGAACGAGATCGAGCAGATCGCTGATTCCATCACCATCATCCGTGACGGCAAGTCCATCGAAACCATCGACGTAGCCGTCGACGGCGCGAACGAAGACCGCATCATCAAGGGCATGGTGGGCCGCTCGCTCGAGTCACGCTTCCCGGACCACACCCCGAACATCGGTGAAGTGTTCTTTGAAGTGCGGGACTGGACCGTCGGACACCCCACCGTGCCGGACCGCCTGGTCTGCAAGGGATCCAACTTCCATGTCCGGCGCGGCGAGATTGTCGGCTTCGCCGGCCTCATGGGCGCCGGGCGCACGGAACTGGCCCGCTCCCTGTTCGGACGTTCCTACGGCAACTTCATCAGCGGCCAGATCATCAAGGACGGCCGGGAAGTCACCTTCAAGTCCGTGCCGCAGGCCATCAGCCACGGCCTCGCGTACGTGACCGAGGACCGCAAGACCCTCGGACTGAACCTGCTCGATGACATCAAGGCCACCACGGTGGCCTCGAACCTGAAGAAGATCACCAAGGGCCTGGTTGTCGACAAGGACCAGGAATACCGCTACGCCGAGGAATACCGCAAGAACCTGCGGACCAAGGCTCCCACCGTGGACGAAGGCGTCTCCAAGCTCTCCGGAGGAAACCAGCAGAAGGTTGTCCTGGCAAAGTGGATGTTCACCGACCCGGACCTGCTGATCCTCGACGAGCCCACCCGCGGCATCGACGTCGGTGCCAAATACGAGATTTACGGGATCATCCAGCAGCTGGCCAACCAGGGCAAGGGCGTGATCGTGATCTCCTCGGAGCTTCCCGAGCTCCTTGGTCTCTCCGACCGCATCTACACAATTTTCGAAGGCGCGATCACCGGTGAACTTTCCAAGGCTGAAGCCAGCCAGGAAAACCTCATGAAGCTCATGACCTCCGCCGGCAAGCAAACCTCCGACCTCGCCACCCAAGGACCCCTCTCATGAAAGCCATGAAACAGCTGCTGAGCGGCAATGGCCGCCAGTTCGGCATGATCTTTGCCCTCGTCGTCCTGATCGGCCTTTTCCAGTGGCTGACCGGCGGCAAGACCCTGACGCCCACGAACATGATCAACCTGTTCAACGGCAACTCCTACATCCTCATCCTTGCCGTGGGCATGGTCTTTGTGATCATCGCCGGGCACATTGACCTCTCGGTCGGCTCAGTCGCCGCCGTCACCGGCATCATCGTGGCCATGGCCATGCGGGACTGGGGCATTCCGTGGTGGGCGGGCATCCTGCTCGGCCTGCTGATGGGTGCCGCCATTGGTGCCTGGCAGGGTCTCTGGGTGGCCTACGTGGGCATACCGGCATTCATCGTCACGCTCGCAGGCATGCTGATCTTCCGCGGCGCCAACCAGTACATCGGCAAGTCCAACACGGTTCCCGTGCCGCAGGAGTTCCAGTTCATCGGCGCAGGCTACCTGCCCGAGGTCGGCCCCAACACGGGCTACAACAACCTGACCCTGTTCCTTGGCCTGGTCCTCGCCGCCGTCGTGATCGTCGGTGAAGTCCGCCGCCGTGCCAAGACGGCGAAGATCGGCTCGGTTAATCCGCCTGCCTGGGTTGCCGTCACCAAGACCGGCCTTCTGGTCGCTGCCATCCTCTACGCCACGTACCTGTTCTCCACGGGCCGTCCGGGCACCTCGTTCCCGGTATCCGGCATCATCCTGGCCGCCCTGGTGGTCCTGTACGTCTTCATCTCCACCAAGACCGTGGTCGGCCGCCACGTCTACGCTGTGGGCGGCAACCTGCACGCAGCTGAGCTCTCCGGCGTGCGGAGCAAGAAGGTCAACTTCCTGGTCATGATGAACATGTCCATCCTGGCCTCCCTGGCCGGCATGATCTTCGTGGCCCGCTCCACCGCCTCCGGACCGTTTGACGGCACCGGCTGGGAACTCGACGCCATCGCCGCAGTCTTCATTGGCGGTGCAGCCGTTTCCGGCGGCGTCGGCACCGTGGTGGGCTCGATCGTCGGCGGCCTGGTCATGGCCGTGCTGAACAACGGCCTCCAGCTCCTCGGCATCGGCGCCGACCTCACCTCGATCATCAAGGGCCTGGTCCTGCTGATCGCCGTCGCACTGGACGTCTACAACAAGAGCCAGGGCAAGCCGTCCATCATCGGCATGATGATGAAGAACTTCGGTTCCAAGGACAAGCTTTCCGTCCCTGCTCCCGTGAACCCCAAGCCTGAAATGCCCACCGGCACCAAATCCACCATTGGAACGGATGCCTAAGCCCCACCGGGCCCATTAATCCGCACCACGAAATACCACCGCTCCACCAATCAAGAGAAGGAACACCATGCGTAAGTTCGCAAAGTCATTTGCCGTCGTCGCCACGGTGGCAGCACTGTCGCTGTCCGCCTGCGGCCGGGCCGACGAGTCCGCTTCCGGCGAAGCAGCCGGCTTCGAAGAAGGATCGGCAATCGGCGTCGCACTGCCCCAGAAGACCTCGGAGAACTGGGTCCTGGCCGAAGGCCTGTTCAACGACGGCCTGAAGGAAGCCGGCTACGAGCCGCAGGTCCAGTTCGCCAACGGCGGCGTTTCCGAGCAGCAGAACCAGATCAGCTCCATGATCACCAACGGTGTCAAGGTCCTGGTTGTCGGTGCCATTGACGGCGCCCAGCTCGGTTCGCAGCTGCAGGAAGCCAAGGATGCCGGCATCACCGTCATCGCCTACGACCGCCTGCTGACCAACACCGAGAACGTCGACTACTACGTCGCCTACGACAACTTCCAGGTCGGCCAGCTGCAGGGCCAGGCCCTGCTGGACGGAATGAAGGCCAACAAGCCCGAAGGCCCGTGGAACATCGAACTGTTCGCCGGTTCCCCCGATGACGCCAACGCGCAGGTCTTCTTCGACGGCGCAATGGACGTCCTGAAGCCGGAAATCGAAGCGGGCAACCTGAACGTTGTTTCCGGCCAGACCGAATTCAACCAGGCTGTCACCCAGGGCTGGAAGGCCGAGAACGCCCAGAAGCGCATGGATACCCTGCTCTCGGGTTCCTACGCCGCTGAGGAACTGGACGGCGTCCTGTCCCCCAACGACACCCTGGCCCGCGCCATCCTGACCTCCGTTGCCGCTGCCGGCAAGCCGGTTCCGGTTGTTACCGGACAGGATTCCGAAGTTGAATCCGTGAAGTCCATCATGGAAGGCGTCCAGTACTCCACCATCAACAAGGACACCCGGGCCCTCGTTGCCCACACCATCGACATGGTAAAGGGCCTCGGCGCCGGCGAAGAGCTGGAAATCAACGACGACGAGTCCTATGAGAACGGCGTGAAGGTCGTTCCGGCTTACCTCCTCGAGCCGCAGATTGTCACCAAGGACAACGCAGCTGAGGCCTACGCCAACGATCCGACGCTGGCCGAACTGGTCAAGTAACTCCAGTTCATCAGCACAAAGGCCCGGGCTCCTTTCCTTTGGAAAGCAGCCCGGGCTTCGCTGTTCCGCGGCCCGCCGGCGCCCTCCAGAACGGGAGTTACTGTTGGGGCTGGGCAGCACAGGGTGCGGACCATAAGGTAGTTCTATTGCCGAGAGACTAGCCGCCCAAGCTACAACCGAAAGCCGAGGATTATGAACGCCCCGCAGTTTATCCGCACACCGCCGTGCGTCCTTCAAGGGGCACCGAGCCCGGTGCAGGCGACCGGACGGATCCTCCGCTGGGGCGTTGTAGCCACCGGCCGCATCGCCGCGCGTGTCACCGAAGACATTGCACGGCTTGAAGACGCCGTCCTGCAGGCTGTCAGTTCCCGCTCACAGGCCACCGCAGCAGAGTTCGCGGACCGGTTCGGTTTCGCGTCCAGCTACTACGACGACGAGGCCCGGGGCAAGGGATACCAGCAGCTCTTCGAAGATCCGGACGTCGACGTCGTTTACATCGCATCGCCCCACGCACAGCACTATGAACTGACCCGTGAAGCCCTCGAAGCCGGCAAGCATGTCCTGTGCGAAAAATCGATCACCATCAACGCCGCCGAAATGGCGGACCTCATCGACGTTGCCTCCCGCCACGGGGTCTTCCTGATGGAAGCGGTATGGTCCCGGTTCCTTCCCTGCATCAACAGGCTCTGGGAGATCCTAGCCAGCGGCGAACTCGGGGACATCCGCTGGGTCCAGGCGGATCTGGGCTTCCCGGCACCGTATGACCCCGCCAGCAGGCTCTGGGATCCGGCGGCCGGCGGCGGCGCCCTGCTGGACCTCACCATCTACCCGCTGACCATCGCCGTGGGTGCGCTCGGTTTCCCGCAGCGCGTCCAGGCCGCCGGAGCGCTTAACAGCGACGGCGTCGATAGCCAGAACGCCCTAAACCTTGGCTATGACTCCGGCGCCGTCGCCCAGCTGACCTCCTCGCTGCTTGCCTCCGGACCGCGGACCGCCACGATCTCGGGTTCGGAAGGCTGGGTCCGCACGGGTGCGCCGCTGCACAACCCCGTGGAACTGCACATCCAGCAGCACCAGGGCGAAGCCAGGGTGGAACGGTTCCAGCAGGTGGGCAACGGCTACACCTATGAGCTCCGGGAAGTGACCCGCTGCATCCAGGAAGGGCTGACCGAAAGCCCCACCATGCCGCTGGCGGACTCGCTGCGGACCATGCAGCTCTTTGACGAGGTCAGGGCGCAGCTGGGCGTCCGGTACCCCAATGACGACCTGCAGGCTGCTGCGTCACGCACCTTCAGCAAAACCCCGGGTTCCGTCTAGACCAGCTGAGGCGGCGACGCCGGCGGATGCCTCGCCGGCGTCGTCGTTTCCTAGGCTCCTGACAGTCCCCCCAGGCCTCCGGAGAACTTGCCGATGAGGTCCTGAGGGTTGACTCCGAGCTTGCTGAGCAGGCCCGAGTCCTTGTCCGTGTCCACTTTGTCGGGCAGTTGGGATTCCGCCTGGCTGGCCTGGTCGCCGCTCCCCCGGCTCTTCAGGAAATCAACAATCTGCTGCTTTCCAATCTCCATGCTGCCTCTCCTTGCTCTCTGCCCAACCGATCCGTTCCACTCCCGAGCCTAGGCGCAGGCAGCAGCCGGGCAACACCCCTTCCAGCTGCCGGAATCACTGCACCACGAGGCCGGGCCGGGTGCTATACATAGCCCGCATCGCGTGGTTATCTTCAACCATGGGAGCAGAAGTCACCTCAAAGTCCTTTAGCCGGGAACAGCGGACCAGGTACCGTGCACGCCTGCTGGAGAACCTCGACCGGTTTGCCGGCTTCCTCGGCACCGCAGAGTTCGCCGACACCGCCAGCATCGGTGTCGAGCTGGAACTCAACCTGACCAATGATGACTTCACGCCTGCCCTGCGGAACACCTCGGTGCTGGCAGAAATCGCCGATCCTGCGTTCCAGACAGAGATGGGCGCTTTCAACATCGAGATGAACCACCCTGCGCTCTCCATCCGCGGCCAAGGGCTGATGGAGCTTGAAGAGAGCCTGCGCCGCCAGCTCAACCGTGCCGACGAACTCGCGGCCAAGGCCGAAGCCAACATCCTCATGGTCGGCATCCTGCCCACGCTGACACCGTCAGTGCTCGACGGCGACGCCTGGATCAGTTCCGGAGCCCGCTATGCCGCGCTCAACACCTCGGTCCTGCAGGCACGCGGCGAGGACGTCCATTTGTCACTGACGGGAGCGGAGACGCTCACCCAGTACGCCAAGAACATCGCGCCGGAAGCGGCATGCACGTCCCTGCAGCTGCACCTTGAGGTCAGCCCCTCCGAGTTCGCCCCGGCATGGAACGCGGCACAGCTGATCGCAGGACCTCAGGTTGCGCTGGCCGCCAACTCCCCCATTTTCATGGAGCACGTCCTGTGGCAGGAAACCAGGATCGAGCTCTTCAAGCAGGCCATCGACACGCGTCCGCCTGAGATGCGCAACCAGGGCGTGCGGCCACGGGTCTGGTTCGGTGAACGGTGGATCACTTCCATCTTCGACCTGTTCGAGGAAAACGTCCGGTACTTCCCGGCGCTGCTGCCCGAGGTATCCCCCTCCAGTTCAGGAACCACGGAGTCCGGCGCACCGCTGCTGCCGGAACTGCGGCTGCACAACGGCACCGTGTACCGCTGGAACCGGCCGATCTACGATCCCGGAACGCACACCCCGAACCTGCGGCTGGAAAACCGGGTCCTCCCGGCAGGGCCGACAGTCCTTGACGTGACCGCCAACGCAGCCTTCTTCTACGGCCTGGTGCACGCCCTGCGCACGTCTGACCGTCCGCTGTGGACCCGGATGGCCTTCAAGACGGCGACGGACAACTTCCTCGCCTGCTCGCGGCTGGGTTTGGAAGCCTCCGTTTACTGGCCCGGCATCGGCGACATCCCCGTCGCCGAACTGGTGGTCCGGCATCTGGTACCCCTGGCCGCGGACGGGCTGCGCGAACTCGGCGTCGACGACGAACTGGTGGAGCGCTATCTCTCCGTCATCGGTGAACGCGCCCGCAGCGAGCAGAACGGGGCCGCTTGGCAGGTCTCCGTCCTCAACAAGCTTGAGGCAACGGGCTTCGACCGGGCATCGGCGCTTGCCGAGATGACCCGCCGCTACTGGCATCACATGCACAGCAACGAACCAGTCCATTTGTGGCCGGTGGACTGACTTTCTGCGCGCCCGCGGCCTAGTCTGGAAGGACCGGCATTTCCACTTGGTGCCGGGGGCGGTAATCGACCCTTCGTTTATTCATTCATTTTCGCCAGTGAAAAAACACATGCACCCGCCCCGCGGGACGGGTGAAAAGGAGTTGATGAGAATGGCCATGAAATTCGATCCTTTCCGCGAACTGGACCGTGTGGCAGGCGCTCTCCTGGATCCGCGCCAGCGGCTGCGGCTGATGCCCATTGATCTCTACCGGGAGGGCGACCACTACATCATGAACGCCGACCTTCCGGGTATCGATCCGGGCTCGGTCGACGTCGACGTGGACGGCCAGCTGCTGACGATACGTGCCGAGCGCACGATCCACGTCCCCGAGGGGGCAACGTGGCTGACCCGCGAGCGGGAATCGGGAACGTTCCTGCGCCAGCTCAACCTGGGCCAGGGCATCGATATCGAGGGCATCTCCGCCAAGTACGAGAACGGCGTCCTCAGCGTATTTATCCCGGTCAGCGAGAAGGCGAAGCCGCGCAAGATCGAGGTCTCCGCGTCGTACACCGGCAGCGGCGACAGCAATGTCATCAGCGGCGAATCCTCCTCGGAGCCGCTGATCTCCTCCGTTAGCTCCGGTACGTCCGGAAGCGGTTCCTCCGGCAGCATGGGCTCCTCAGGATCCGGTTCCGGCGGCTCGGGCTCCAGCGGGTCGGGCTCCAGCTCCGGCATGGGGTCCGGCGGATCAGGGTCGGGTTCCTTCGGCTCCGGGTCCTCGGGGTCCGGTTCAGGCTCAGGTTCCAGCTCCTCAGGATCCGGTTCCTAGGGCAGGCAGGTATCCCAAACACAGAACAGCCCCGGTCCTTTGGGACGGGGGCTGTTCTGTGTTCCCTGTCTTACGGAGAAACGTTCTCTGTCTGACGGAGAAACCGGGGAATTAACCCAGGCGCATCTTGAGGTTGTCGTCCAGTGCGGCCAGGAACTCTTCGGTGGTCAGGTACGGCTGATCGGGTCCGACCAGCAGTGCCAGGTCCTTGGTCATCTTGCCGGATTCGACCGTCTTGACGACTACGTCTTCAAGTGTCTCGGCGAAGTTGATGACCTCGGGGGTGTTGTCCAGCTTGCCGCGGTGCATCAGGCCACGGGTCCACGCGAAGATCGAAGCGATCGGGTTCGTGGAGGTGGGCTTGCCCTGCTGGTGCTGGCGGTAGTGACGGGTCACGGTACCGTGTGCGGCTTCAGCCTCGACGGTCTTGCCGTCCGGGGTCATCAGCACGGAGGTCATCAGGCCCAGCGAGCCGAAGCCCTGGGCAACCGTGTCGGACTGGACGTCGCCGTCGTAGTTCTTGCAGGCCCAGACGTAGCCGCCTTCCCACTTCATCGCGGAGGCAACCATGTCATCGATCAGGCGGTGCTCGTACGTGAGGCCGGCTGCTTCGAACTGGTCCTTGAACTCCGCGTCGAAGACTTCCTGGAAGAGATCCTTGAACTGGCCGTCGTAGGCCTTCAGGATCGTGTTCTTCGTGGAGAGGTACACCGGGTAGTTCCGCTGCAGGCCGTAGGCGAAGGAAGCCCGGGCGAAGTCCTTGATGGACTCGTTGAAGTTGTACATGCCCATGGCAACGCCGCCCTCTTCGGGGTACGTCACAACGGTCTGCTTGATTTCTTCGCCGCCGTCAGCCGGGGTGTAGGTCAGCGTCAGGGTACCGGCGCCGGGGACCTTGAAGTTGGTGGCCTTGTACTGGTCGCCGTGGGCGTGGCGGCCGATGATGATCGGCTTGTTCCAGCCCGGGACCAGGCGCGGGATGTTGGAGATGATGATCGGTTCACGGAAGACGACGCCGCCGAGGATGTTGCGGATGGTCCCGTTCGGGGAAACCCACATCTTCTTCAGGCCGAATTCTTCAACGCGGGCTTCATCAGGGGTGATGGTTGCGCACTTGACGCCCACGCCGTGTTCCTTGATGGCGTTGGCTGCGTCGATGGTGACCTGGTCATCCGTGGCGTCACGGTTCTGGATCGAAAGGTCGTAGTACTTGAGGTCAACGTCCAGGTAGGGGTTGATCAGGCGGTCCTTGATGAACTGCCAGATGATCCGCGTCATCTCGTCGCCGTCGAGCTCTACGACAGAGCCCACAACCTTGATTTTGTCAGCCACACGGTCTCCTTGTGGAATGGGGGTCCACGGACATGGCTTTAGACATGCGGGGACCCGGCTTTTTGGGTCTGGTTTCTGTGTCCAACTATGCCACAGCGCTGAAGCGCTCCCTAAACTGCGGGCCACACGCCGTAGTCATGCGTGCAGCCCGCAGCGGGGTAACCGTTGCGTGGCGTTTCGGAAAGCCCTAGTGGAAGAAGTGGCGTGCGCCCGTGAAGTACATGGGCACACCCGCCGCGTTGGCCGCAGCGATGACTTCTTCATCGCGGACGGAACCGCCCGGCTGGACGACGGCGCGGACACCGGCGTCGAGCAGGATCTGCAGTCCGTCGGCGAAGGGGAAGAACGCGTCGGAGGCAGCCACGGACCCGCGGGCACGCTCGTCGTCGCTGCCGGCCAGCGTGTTGGCCCGTTCCACGGCGAGCTTGCAGGAGTCCACCCGGTTCACCTGTCCCATGCCCACACCCACGGACGCGCCATCGCGGGCCAGCAGGATGGCGTTGGACTTGGCGGCACGGACCGCGCGCCAGGCGAAAGCTAGGTCGGCGAGAGTTCCCTCATCTGCGGGTTCCCCGGCTGCCAGGGTCCAGTTGGCGGGGTCATCGCCTTCGGCTTCAACGGTGTCCGGCTGCTGCATCAGCACACCGCCGGAGACCTGCCGGAACTCCAGCGGGTTGCGGCCGTAGCCGTCGGGCAGGGTGAGCAGGCGAATGTTCTTCTTGCGGGAAAGGATCTCCACGGCTTCGGGTTCAAAGTCGGGCGCGATGACTACCTCGGTGAAAATGTCCTTGACAGTTTCCGCCATTCCCGCCGTTACGGTCCGGTTTGCGGCGATGACTCCGCCGTAGGCCGACACCGGATCGCAGGCATGTGCCTTCACGTGCGCGTTGGCAATCGGGTCTTCGGCACCGGGGGACGCTACGGCGACGCCACATGGGTTGGCGTGCTTGACGACGGCGACTGCCGGTTGCTCGAAATCGAACGCTGCGCGCAGGGCGGCATCGGCGTCGACGTAGTTGTTGTAGGACATTGCCTTGCCGTGCAGCTGGTCAGCCTGGGCCACACCGGGCAGGGAGTCCTGGTCTGCGTACAGCGCCGCAGCCTGGTGCGGGTTTTCACCGTAGCGCAGCACCTCGGAGCGTTCCAATGCCATGCCGGTGTAGGCGGGCCAGGTGGCCCCGGCTTCGGTGCCGTCACCGAACTGCGCAGCGGTCCACTTAGCCACAGCCGTGTCGTACGCGGCGGTGTGAGCGAATGCTTCGGCTGCCAGACGGCGTCGTTCGTTGAGGTCAAAGCCGCCCTCAGCGGCTGCTGCGGTCACAGCGGCGTACTTGGACGGATCCACGACGACGGCGACTGACGGGTGGTTTTTGGCAGCGGCGCGGACCATGGAGGGCCCGCCAATGTCGATCTGCTCGACGACGTCGTCCTGGGCAGCGCCGGACTTCACGGTTTCCACGAACGGGTAGAGGTTCACCACCACCAGGTCAAAGGGCTCGATGCCCAGTTCCTCGAGCTGGTCCCGGTGGTCCTGTCGGCGGCGGTCGGCCAGGATGCCGGCGTGCACGCGCGGGTGGAGCGTCTTGACGCGGCCGTCCAGGCACTCCTGGAAGCCGGTGACTTCGGCAACCTCCGTGACCTCGATGCCGGCTGCGGCGATCTGCTTGGCGGTGGAACCTGTGGAGACGATGCTGACTCCGGCGGCGGAGAGACCCTGAGCCAGTTCCGTCAGGCCGGTCTTGTCATAGACCGAGATCAGGGCCCGGCGGATGGGTACACGGTCAAGGGGGGTGTTGCTCACGGAAGTCACTCCAACGGGGTATCGGCGGATCGATGCACACGGGCCTTCTGGCGGCCCAGTTCCGAGTTTAGGCGTTGGCTGCCTTCGGGACAGGGCCGCAGGTAATACTGGCAGCCCTGTCCGTCACCCTTGTGGCGCGGCCGCTCCGGAGCTTCCAGCACCCCGCGCCGCGCCGGGGTCGGAAGATTACGGCGCTCAGGCCGCCGGCGGTGTCATTCGTTGTAGAGTGTGGTCAGTTATTGTACTTCTGACCATAACTCGTTTCTGAGAGGCGCCACCCATGACGACAACGCATGCCCTGCCCACGGGTGACGAGGTAGTCCAAAACCTTCCCTGGCGCTGGCGCGTCCAGGGGCGGATCTTCCTCATTGGCGGGCTGGGCTTCATGTTCGACGCCTGGGACGTGACCCTCAACGGCGTCCTGATCCCGCTGCTCTCGAAGGAGTGGGGCCTGGTCCCCGCCCAGGCAGCCTGGATCGGTACGGCGAATCTGTTGGGGATGGCGATAGGCGCCTTCCTGTGGGGCTCCATTGCGGATGCCATCGGCCGCAAGCGGGCGTTTACGGCGACGCTGCTGATCTTCTCGATCTTCACTGTGCTGGGGGCCTTCGCACCGGACATCGCCTGGTTCTGCGTTTTCCGTTTCCTGGCCGGGGTTGGGCTGGGCGGCTGTGTCCCGGTGGACTATGCGCTGGTCGGCGAGTTCACTCCCCGGAAGCAGCGCGGGCGGGTCCTGACGGCGATGGACGGCTGGTGGCCGGTAGGCGCTGCCCTGTGCGGTGTCACCTCGGCGTTCATCATGGCCACCGTCGCGGACTGGCGGTGGACCATGCTCATCATGGTGGCCCCGGCCCTGCTGGTTTTCTGGGTCAGGCGTTCCGTGCCGGAATCGCCGCTGTTCCTGGTCCGCAAGGGCCGCACAGAGGAAGCCCGGTCCGTCATTAACGACCTGATCCAGCGCACGGGCGGCACGCAGACGGAATGGCGGATCCCCGAGGCGGAGCCGGCACCGAAGTTTTCCCTTCGGTCCATGGGCAGCCAGCTGGGCGAAGTCTGGCGGACCAATCCGAAAAACACTGTCACGGCCTGGTCGCTGTTCGTCACCATCCTGCTCGTCTACTACCTGGCACTCCAGTGGATGCCCAAGATCCTGGTGGATGCCGGCTACGCCGAGTACAAGGCGTTCCTGACGACGTCCGGCATGGCCGCCGTGGGACTGCTGGGCGTCATTGCTGCTGCACTGCTGGTGGAGCGGGTGGGCCGGAAGTGGCTGCTGGCTGTCACGGGTCCCGCTGCCGCCGCTTCGCTGGTGGTCGTCGCCCTGGTGGTGGACGTACCCGCTGCGGCGACGACGTGGCTGCTCATCTACGGTTTTGTGGTGCAGGTGGCCATCCCGGTGCTCTACACCTATGTGTCCGAGCTCTATCCAACCCAGGTTCGTGCCAGCGGCTTTGGCTGGGCCTCGACGGCGTCCCGGGTGGGAGCCGGGTTCGGGCCGCTGCTGTTTGTCTCGGTGCTGTGGCCGTACCTTGGCCTGCCGCTGTCCTTTGCCCTGGCCGGTGTGCTGGTACTGCTGTCCGTCCTCTGGATGGCCAGGTTCTCACCGGAAACCCGCGGCGCGGCACTCGACTAGCGGCCGGACCGGAGCCGCTTCATCGGGGGCTAGGTGTACTGAGCTGCGGGAGCCCGTCCCGGCTGATCTTGCGCAGTGTTTCGAGGAGGAGCCGGCGCTCCTGCACCTTGATCCGCTCATGCAGGCTGTCTTCGGTATCGCCGTCGAGCACCTCGACTGCCGCCTGGGCGAGGATCGGGCCGGTATCGACTCCGGCGTCGGCAATATGGACGGTGCAGCCCGTGACTTTCACGCCGTACGCCAAGGCGTCGCGGACGCCGTGCGCTCCGGGGAAGGACGGCAGCAGCGCCGGGTGCGTGTTCACGTAGCGCCCTTCGAAGGTTTCGATGAAATGCTCGTCGACAATGCGCATGAATCCTGAGGACAGCACCACGTCGGGCTGATACGAGGCGACCTTGTCGGTCAGCGCACGGTTCCAGTCGGACCGGACGGGATAGTCCTTGAAGTTGACGACGAAGGTCTCGTAACCTGCCGCGGCTGCGCGCTCGACGCCGTAGGTTCCGTTCCTGTCCGCGCCGACGGCTGAGATCTCGACGTCGAGCTCCCCCGCCGCAACGGCGTCGAGCACGGCCTGCAGGTTCGAGCCGGTGCCGGAAACCAGAACAACAATTCGCATGTGTCAACCTTAAGTCCAAGCGTCGCCTAGGCTTAATCCATGAACAACGACGGCCCTCCACTGCAAGCGCGACCGCCGTTCCCCCCGGCAACCCGCAAGCCGGAACCTACCGAGGCACAGTCCAAAGAGGCACGGTCCTACCTGTGGGTCTTTATAGCACTGCTCACCGGCATGCTGCTCAGTTCGGAACTGGCCCTGCCATGGAAGCTGCTCCCCCTCGCCTTGGGCATCGCCGCCATGGTGGTTGGCATCATGACCATGGTGAAGATCGTCCGCTATGGGATGCACCGCATGCTGCGCGTGATTGTTTCCATGGGCCTGGCCGCCACGGCGTTCATGACGCTGGGCCTCGCGGCCATGGTGGCTCTGTGGCCGATGACCGCACGGTATGAAGCGTGCATGCAGTCGGCGCTGACCGTCCAGGCTACGGAAAGCTGCCTGAAGGACTACACGAGTTTCGGCGGAATGCTGCCGCAGCCCTAAGCGGCTGGGATGGGGGCGAACCTGATCATGAGCGCTGATGCACCGAGCCTGTTCGGAGTGCCGCTGGCCGAAACGGCAGAGCCGGTCGAGGCAGACCTTATTGCCCTGGCGTATGCCCCGGACCAATCCGTCCTCCAGGCAAAAATCCCGGACGTGCTCAGCGGCTGCTCAGAACTTATCGGCATGGCCCTGAAATCCAGCGGAGAGGTTCCCGCAAAGGAGCTGACCTTGAGCGAGTCCATAGACCAGGCGCTCAGCTCCCTGCACCTTGCCCGGTATCACGCCGCGCTCCAGGTCCTGCTGGCCCTCAGGCAGGGGAACCCGCAGACGGACACCGAAGCGGTGCGCGCTGCGACAAGCCGAGGAGCCGTCCTGACCTCGCTCATCATCTCCGCCCAGCTCTGGGAAGCGGCCCCTGACGGCGGCGGTACCCGGCTTTGGAGCAGGGACCATCTTGAGGAGCGCTACTCGGAACGGCTGGGGGCTGTGCTCGAGGCGAGGCCGCCTCTGGGTCAACTCCAGCACGGGTGCACCTACGACATCCCCCAGGCACCCATTTCCGACCAGGGCCTCGAGCCGGAGTCCGCACGCAAGACACGGACGCTCCGCCGGCGCCTGGAAGCTGTTGCCTTCCGCTTCAACACGTCGCTGAGCCAGCCGCGGCCCGACACCTACTACGAGCTCTCGAACCTCCATGAGCTGATCATCCACCTGCGCCTGCACCAGACCAGATTCGGCAGTCCGTCCCGGCCGATGAAGCCGGTGGCGGATATGGTCGCCGCTGCCGGTTCGAACATCATGACGGCGTTCCTCCATCACCGGAAAGAGGAGCTAGAGAGGGACATGGAGGCGCAGCGCTAAGCCTCCCGGCTGCTCCCGCGGGCACCGCCTAGGTTCGCACGCCGCCAAGCGCGTCCACTGCTGGGCGCCGGGACTTCTCCCGCTCCAGCCACGGGCCTGCCGCGTAGCCGATGACCGTGCCGACGGCCACCTCGGCCGCAATCCACATTCCGGTCCACAGCGGATCGGGGCCCACCTCCACGAACCGTCCGATACCGAGTGAGCCCCGCGAGAGAAGCGCAGCACCTGCTGCAAAGAGCCCGGCGACGATTCCGATGATGCCGCCGAGGCACACTGTCGAAACGGTGGCTGTGAACCAGCGTGCATCTACCTTGATCGCGAGCCATTCATCGAAGTGGTTTTCCCCTTCCCGCAGGAACCACCAACCGGCGAGGACTCCTGCTGCAACCGGGATGAGCAGGGCAGCGTAGGCGAATTCCAGCTGCCCGCCAGGGAGCGCTGCGAGCACCGGAAGCGCGGGCAGCGGCCCTACGGTGGTTTCCAGCGGGCTGATCGTGCTTCCGGTGCCGAGGCTGAAGCCGGCGCCTGATGCCCACGCAAGAGTCCAGGCCACGAGGTTGGGAAGCAGGCCAAGCTGCCCGACGGTGAGGACAACGCCGCCGATGATTCCGGCGTCGAGCCTCTGGTAGACCGCCGCCATCTGGGTCCAGTTCATGGCCAGTGCTGCGACCAGGAGCAGGGCAGAAAGGCTCACCGCCGCGGTGACGCCCACGGCTCCGGCACGGACCGCGGCCCAGAGGTAGGAGCCGGCCCAGCGCGAATGCTGGCTGGTGCGGGCGATCCAGTCGGTGAGGTCGACGCCAATCAACCTGACCCAGGAGCCGGCCTCCTGCCGGGCCCCGATGATGACGCCCAGGCCGGCCGCGATGAGGGGGACGAGCCCGCCCGCCACGAGCGAGATGCTCACGTCTTCATTGCCGGAGAAGTAGGCTGCGGCGACTCCGAGCACGGCGTAGGTCCCCAGGGCACCAAGCAGGGCCTGCCACAGTTGGTCGGTGTAGGAGGCCCGGGCCAGGCGGCGTCCTGCCCTCCAGCAGAGGAAAAACGGAATGAGGGTCAAGCCGAGCGGGATGAGGGACAGCAGCCCAGTGCTCTCTTCCGGGCCGATGGTTCCAGCCGGCAGGCTCAGGGTAAGCGGCACTCCGTGCAGCAGGAGCCAGGCCTGCCCGCTCAGCCGTGCCAGCGACGCGTAATCCCGGTCGGAGAACCCGTTGGCGGCCCAGACCCCGGTCAGGGGCAGGATGACGACGAGGGCAGAGAGCACAGCGGCCTGCCCCAGTTCGAACATTCCCTGCAGCCACAGCGGCATGGGCAGAACACCCGGCTTTTTCGGGCGCTTAAAGAGTTTCATCGCTCTCTATCGTGCCATTGGGGACCGGCGGCACGGCTCAGGCGCCCGGCGTGAGTCGGTGCTGGCCAGTCCCCTACCCCAGGAGATCGAAGATGCCCTTGACCATCGCCGTCGCAGCGCCGAGAAAAGCGATGACGATGACTGCGAAGCGCACATGGTCATCCCGAAGGTGCTTCTGGAGCCGCTCCCCGGCATAAATCCCGCCGACGATCATTGCGGCAATCAGCGTCCACGCCAGGAAACTGAACGGAGGCATCTGCGACGGATCCATGGTGAGCTTCACGGCCAGGGTCACAGCGGCAATGGTCACGAAGAACGGCTGCAGCGTGGCGGCAAACGGCCGCTGCGGCCAGCGGGCCATCACGGCATACGCGCTGACAGCTGGACCGCCCACCCCCGCAACGGCGTTGGTGACCCCGGACGCGAACCCGGCCACGGCCTTGGCAGTATTGCCCTTGACCACCACGGAATTGCGCGCCAGGACAAGCGATGCTCCCAATGCCACCAGGACTACAGCCCCGACAATCACCGCCATCGGGGCCGCGGGAAGGAACACCGCAGCCATCGAAGCGGGAATGCTGCCGGCGACTGCGGGAATGGCCAGCCAGCGGTACATGCTCCAGTCGACGTCCTTCCAGACCCGGAACATGATGAGCAGCGACGACACCAGACCGCACACGTTGACCATGAGCACCCCCTCATGCGCGCCGAGGATGATGACCAGGAACGGTGAAATCAGCAGGGCAAAGCCAAGGCCCGCAATCCGCTGGGCCACTGCGCCCACAAAGATCGAAGCCAACACCACAATCAGAAGTCCCATAGTCACCCGAACACACTACGCTGGGCTCATGGCTTCCCCCGCTTCGGCACTCCGGACCGCAGACTGGCGCCGACACATGTTCGGCATTTACGACCAGGTGCGCCGGGCCGCGGAGGAGGAATCGCCGTCGGCCGCCCATTTCCTGTGGCGCCGCGAGCGGGACCGGTTGTTCGCTTCCCACCCCGCGTCGCCCCTCGGAGACGAGGCAAAGGCACGCTTCGAAGGGCTCACTGTCGCGCCCTACGATCCGGAACTCCGTTTCCAGGCAGCGATTGACGACGACGGCGCGGGCGAGCACCTGGAAGTTGCCACCGGTACCGACGGCACAGTCTACTTTGAACGGCTCGGGACCGTTTCAACGCCCGTGGGCGGGCTGGCCGTCTGGCGGCTGGCCACCTACGGGGGTGGACTTTTCCTGCCGCTGCGGGACGGACTGGCAGGCAAGCCGGACGGAACGTACGGAGGCGGCCGCTACCTTCTGGACACGATCAAGGGCGCCCATCTCGGGGAAGGGTCCGGCGATTCGCTGGTGCTGGACTTCAATTTTCTCTACAACCCGTCGTGCGCCTACGACGAAGCCTGGGCCTGTCCCCTGCCGGGTCCGGACAACCGCGTCACGGAACCTGTTTATGCAGGGGAACTGTATGCCGAGTACTGACCCCGGCCACGCTGCGCCCGAATCCGAGGCGTTCGGACTGACCTGATGCAGACGTTCCTCCCCTATGACAGCTTCGCCCGCAGCGCCAAGGTGCTGGATTCGCCGCGGCTGGGCAAGCAGCGGGTGGAGACCCTGCAGATTCTGCGGGCCCTGGCCGTGCCCGACTACGGCTGGCAGAACCATCCCGCGACGCGGATGTGGATGGGGTATGTGCCGGCCCTGACGTCCTACGGACTGGCGATGACGGACGCCTGGACGGGCCGCGGCTTTGCCGACACGGTCCGGAAGCAGCTGGTGGAGTTCGCACCCGAGGCCGACGGCGGCGACGTTGTCCTGCCTCCGTGGCTGGGAGATTCAGCCCTGCACGAGAGCCACCGTTCGAACCTGCTGGCCAAGGACGAAGCCTTTTACGGTCCGCTCTTTCCCGGTACTGCGCGGGCACTGCCGTATGTCTGGCCGGAGCCCGCATCCCTGGTGTTCCCGGCTGAACCCACGCGGAACGTGGTGTGGGTCGCCCGGCCGGTCCGTGGGCCTTCGGGGCCGGTCATCGAGTTGCCGATGCTCTCGGCCAGGGGAACCCCGGTGACCGGCAAGGCCGGACGCCAGCTGGAGCGTTTCCTCGATGTGGCGGAGGACGGCGATGCGGTGGCTCTGCTGGGGCCCGATCCGTCAATGCTGGAGCTGGGCAGTGTTGGTCCGGCTACCCTGACCAATGATGCTGCCCGGAGGGAGGTTTCCGTCTCGGGACGCGTTGCGCGTGCCGACTTCTCCTATCCCGCATTGCTGCAGGACCCGCGGACGTTCTTCGCGGTTCCAGCGCCGGCAGGGGTGGCTGGCCGGCAATTGCCTGCCCGGTGAGTCAGCAGCCAATCCCCGTTGGATTGACCAGGCAGTTGTCGGCAACGTTCCTGGACTCGGTCCGCCAGACACTGAGGACCTGTGCCGGTGACGTCACCTCCGCGCGTCCGTCAATCGGAATCAGAGGACCTCCGTTGACTGAATACTCTCCCGAGAAGAAAGTCGTCACCATCACCGGGAAGTCGCCGGTCTGCCCATAGACGTGGCTCGTTGCCGTCTGCTCGCCCCATCTGGACTCAGGCAGCGGGCCTCCCGGAACGGCTGCCGGGCCGTAGACCGAACCGTCACCGTAATCAAAGGTGTATTCCGTCGGCTCCACTGCAATGCGGATTTCCTGGCCCAGGAGATTCATCTCGAAGACCTGTCCGCTCGCCTCGACATAGACATTGGTATGGGCGCCCACAAGTGTGTGCGGGCTCGGCTGCAACACCATGGAACCGGCCGCAATGGGAGCCTCCTGGAAAGCCGTCAGTACCGCGTCGCGGAGCCGCTCCTCGAAGGCAGCAGGGTCTTCGGAATAAATACAGCTCGGCTGGGAGCCAATCCTTTTCCATTCGGGTTCAGGTACACCCTTGAACGCCGTCATCCACCACACCAGGCGTCCGTCAGGACCAGAATCACACGACATTCCGAAAACCCGTAGACACTCAAGATCTCCGTTGCTCTCATCAAAGCAGGCCAATTCGAACTGATACTGCATAGGGTCATCTGCCAGACCCACTTGAATATGCGACCAGGCTTTACTTACGGGGTCTTGATAATAATTAACTTCGCCTCTGACCGTCCCGGCCTCTCCAAGCTCGCCCTCAGCATTTCCTGCGGCAAGAACTAGTGGCATAAGTGCTAGGGAGACAAATCCGTTTAGCGCTCTTTGCCTGGCGGAGATCATGGCAGTTTTTTCATCGTCACAATGTCGTAGGCGATCCAGGAACCATCTTCATAGCGCCCGTTCAGGAGCTGAACGTATGTATCGCCCTCGCCAGCAGTCTCGATATGGCCTTCCGGCCCGTAAGACTGAATCGGGACCTGTGCAAACATGATCAAGGCCTGTCGCTCACCTGTTTCCGTCTGCGCGTATTCGGAGGCGATGGAATCAATCTCGATAAGGGAACCCGCAAGCCACTTGTCCCCCTCGTACCATCGCTCTAATGCTGAATATACTCCGTGGCACGCAGTGCAGTCGGGTCCGCTTATTGCTTTCATCGGCTCGACGTCACCTGTTTGATACGCATAGTTCGCTACTTCATACCAGTGCCGCGCGAAAGCAATCAGCCCCTCCTTGGACTCAACCTTCGCCTCCTCCGGCATCACCGGCAAAGGAACATTCTCCGCAGGACCCTCCGCCGAAGCAGGCTTGTAAGTCGCGGAAGGAGACGGCGACGGAGCGGGGCTTGAAGCCGTTTCGCTCGCCGAAGCACTCGGAGACTGCGCTGCATTGGCACCGGGATCCGGCGATTCCGAACACGCCGACAGCGCAACAACACCGGCAAGGGACAAGAAAACCGCAGCAGCACGGCGTCGATCGGCGAGACTGAACATCAAGAACCCCCGGGTTGGCTATCCAATGTGCGGTAGATGCTACTCAAACTGCCGCAAAGCATAGTTACTTATCCACAGGAAGCCACCGAAACGGGAGGAAAACTCGAAAATGCTGGAGCTGGGCAATGCTGGTGGTCCGGCAGCCTTAACCAATGATGCTCCCCGTCGGGAGGTTACTGTCCCGGGACGCGTTGCGCGTACTGACGTCTCTTATCCCGCGCTGCCCGAAAACCGCAAACATTTTCGCTGCTTCAGTTCTGCTTGCCGGTTGAGGCCTGAACTCAGCAGCCAATCCCCGTTGGATTGACCAGGCAGTTGTCGGCAACGTTCCTGGACTCGGTCCGCCAGACACTCAGGACCTGCGCCGGTGACGTCACCTCCGCGCGTCCGTCAATCGGAATCAGAGGACCACCGTTGACCGAATACTCTCCCGAGAAGAAAGTCGTCACCATCACCGGGAAGTCGCCGGTCTGCCCATAGACGTGGCTCGTTGCCGTCTGCTCGCCCCATCTGGACTCAGGCAGCGGGCCTCCCGGAACGGCTGCCGGGCCGTAGACCGAACCGTCACCGTAATCAAAGGTGTATTCCGTCGGCTCCACTGCAATGCGGATTTCCTGGCCCAGGAGATTCATCTCGAAGACCTGTCCGCTCGCCTCGACATAGACATTGGTATGGGCGCCCACAAGTGTGTGCGGGCTCGGCTGCAGCACCATGGAACCGGCCGCAATGGGAGCCTCCTGGAAAGCCGTCAGTACCGCGTCGCGGAGCCGCTCCTCGAAGGCGGCAGGGTCTTCGGAATAAATACATGTTGGCCCGCCTACCTGCTCCCAGACGGGCGCGGTAGTCGTGCGAAGACTCCTCTCCCATTGCACCACCACGCCGTCCGAGGCACTGCGGCATTCAGGAAGGGAGGGCAGGCACGCTATGTCACCGTCGTTCTCGTCAAAACACAGGAGCATGTAGCGGAAGACATACTTACTGTTAGTGAAAGGCACTTCCGCACTTGTCCATTTACCAGATGAGGGGTCCTGCACCCAGCGTGTTTCTCCCCGCACGCTTCCATCACCCCAATCAATGATGGGCGATTCTGCGAGAGGAGACACCTGGGATGTTTGGCTCCCGGAAGCGTACATCACAGCGACGAGAAGTAAGCCCTTAAGCCACATGCCGTAAATCGACGACATTTCACTCGCCAGTCGATTCCGCGATGTGGACGTACCACTCATCATTTTCGAATGAGAGTTCCATTATTTGGAGGAATGAAATCTCATCACCCGGCCGGGGATCTGGATTACCGGCCTTATCCCAGTACACCATGTCTCCTTGCTTTACAGAGATGAGGACTTGACGCCGCCCTTCAGACGTCAACTTATACTCAGAATCGAGTGTGATTATCTCGATTTCCCCACCTTCCAACCACCCACCTGTGCTGTACACGTCTGTTATGCCCCTGTAGAAGCTCTCGCATGCATAACAGTCTGGCCCGCTAACGGCCTTTACCGGTTCTACGTCACCCGTCTCGTACCCGTAGTTCACCAGGTCATACCAGTGCCTAGCGAAAGCAATCAGGCCTTCCTTGGACTCAACCTTCGCCTCCTCCGGCATCACCGGCAAAGGAACATTCTCCGCAGGACCCTCCGCCGAAGCAGGCTTGTAAGTCGCGGAAGGAGACGGCGACGGAGCGGGGCTTGAAGCCGTTTCGCTCGCCGAAGCACTCGGAGACTGCGCTGCATTGGCACCGGGATCCGGCGATTCCGAACACGCCGACAGCGCAACAACACCGGCAAGGGACAAGAAAACCGCAGCAGCACGGCGTCGATCAGCGAGACTGAACATCAAGAACCCCCGGGTTGGCTATCCAATGTGCGTAGATGCTACTCAAACTGCCGCAAAGCATAGTTACTTATCCACAGGAAGCCACCGAAACGGGAGGAAAACTCGAAAATGCCCGGGTCAGCCGTACAGCGAGATCAGTCAGTATTCCGCAGCGAAACCAGCATCCGCTTCACATCCCGGAACTCCTGCGAGTTCTCAAAGTCGGCTGCCTTCTGCAGATGCTGGGCAACGCTGGAACCTTCATCAGCTTGAACCGCCCCGGAGAACCGTCCACCGCTTGCTTCCGTCAGTCTGAAGTAATCAAAAAGCCCGCAGGCAACTGCTTCGGGAGTCGGAACCGGCCCGCTGACCACCGCATAGGTCACCTGTGCCCCCATACCCGGAGCAGGAGACACCGACCGGTACACAAAACGCTGCTCCGTGCCGTCTGCTGACTCCAGTTCGGGCATCGGCTGGGCGTCGTATTCGACATAGGCAGGAGGCTGCTCCGTTGGAAGACAGACCAGGTCAGTAATGACGCCGGTGTCCAGCCCGGCGATCAGCCGCCCGCCGCCGTCGCGCACCTCCAGGGACACACCCCCGGCAGGATCATTGGCGATCGGGGCGATCTCTTCCACCGTCCAGTCAGAGCGGTGCTCGAACTCCAGGGAAGCGGCATCAACTTCATACCAGCGCCACGTCACGGGCTGCTCCTTGCTCTCCTGCGGCACTGCACAGGAGGACAGACTGAGCCCGGTCATTATTACTGCCGCAAACAGGGTGTTACGGTATTTCACATCGGCTCCCGGAAGTTTCCGCGTGCTCCAGTCAATGCTACGCATCCCCGGCAGCACCGCCCATAGTTCGGCGGTTCCCGGCATCCGATCGGCCCCAACCGGCCCGGCATGAGCCCGGAACCGGACACCGTGCAGCGCCGCACGCTTCCACCATTCACGTGTGCCCCAGCGGCACGACACTTCGGAGGCTCCCATTACCGACATCACAGCCGAGCACGACGTCTACTTCGGCACCCCGGAAGAAGGCCTCGAAGCCGAAGACCTGCAGACAGCGTCCCTCGCTGTCATTGAACGGGTGGAGCACCGTCCCAACGTCACCAAGATCAAGGGCCGGCTGACCCTGATGGACACCGGCCTGACGCCGCACCAGGCCATGGTCGAAGACCTCCTCTTCCTGCGCCGGGTCCTGGACGACGCGGGCCTGGACTACCTGCTGGTGCGCGGCAACGACGAGCGTCCCGTCATCGCCGTCGACGTCAGGCTCCGCGAGGAGCTCCGCCGGGCCCTGGTCGACGCATGCCGCGACGAACCGTTCTATTCGCGCAGCGTCGACACCGAGAAATCCCGGACACTGCTCATCGCCGACGGCGACCTGTCCCAGCACGAAAAGACCCGCATTTTCCGCATCTTCCGCCCCCGCGGAACCAGCGGAACGAACCTCGTCTTCGGGCCTTCAGCCGGAGTGCAGGTGGAACTCTGGGAACTAGGCGAGAAGGAAATCACCCTCCCGGTGGAGAACTCGCTGACCCGCCGTACCCTGCCGGCCTCCGAAGTGGTGCGCGGCAGCGTGGACAAGCACGGCCTGACCTGGCCGACCATCGAGAACATGTTCGCGGACCATGCCACTGACATCCGGTTCGACGTGGACCTGGTTTTCTCCTGGGTGGACGGCAGCTCCCCCGAATACCGGGCACGGCGCGCCGCCCTGATGGAGAATGCCGTCGTCGGCGAGGGCGACGACCACGAGGCCCGCTACCGGCAGATCAATGAACTCAAGTACGCCCTGCGTTCGGTGTACATGTTCGCGCCGTGGATCCGCCGCATCTTCATCGCGTCCGACTCTCCGCGCCCGGATTGGCTGGCAGACCACCCGTCGGTCACGTTTGTGCCGGCAACCGAGCACTTCCGCGACCCGTCCGTGCTGCCCACCTTCAATTCCCAGGCCGTGGAGTCCCAGCTCCAGCACATCCCCGGGCTCTCCGAACACTTCCTCTACTCCAACGACGACATGTTCTTCGGCCGCCCGGTGGGACCGGACCTGTTCTTCTCCCCCGGCGGCATCACCAAGTTCATCGAGGCCAGCACCCGCATTGGGCTGGGCGCCAACGATCCCGAGCGCAGCGGCTTCGAAAACGCCGCCCGGGTCAACCGGCGGCTGTTGTGGGAGCGTTTCGGAAGGGTCACCACCCGCCACCTCGAACACACAGCGGCTCCGCTGCGCAAAAGCGTGCTGGTGGAAATGGAGGCCGTGTTCCCGGAAGAGTTCGCCGCCACGGCCGCCAGCAGGTTCCGCGCCAAGGACAACATCTCCGTCACGAACTCGCTCTACCACTACTACGCGCTGCTGACCGGCCGTGCCGTCACGCAGGAAACCGCCAAGGTGAAATACGTGGACACCACGTCCTACCGGGGCCTGAAGTCCATGGACCAGCTCCTGACCAAGCGGAACAAGGACCTGTTCTGCCTGAACGACGGTTCTTTCCCCGAAGTCTCCACTGAAGAACGCACCGACCGCGTGACGGATTTCCTGGAAAAGTACTTCCCCATCAAGGCGCCCTGGGAAAACTAGCATCGAACGCGCGGCGCCGGGGCTGCCGCGGTCAGGACTCCGCTAGGTCAGGAAGCCGCGAAGCAGGCGCTCGGTGCCCTCCAAATGTGCGACGGCGGCAGCCTCGGCTGCGTCTGCATCGCCCTTGAGGATCGCTTCGGCGATTTCGCGGTGTTGCGCCTGGGAATGGTCCAGGTTGGTCTGGAGCAGCGGAATCCGGTCCAGCAGGTCACTGGTCTGTGCCCGTACGTCGGCAACAGCTGCCACAAGCCGGGAGGATCCCGAGAGTTCGGCCACGGCAATGTGGAACCTGGAGTCCTTGGGCCGGAAGGTGTCCGTGTTCGCCTGGTCCACTTCAGCCAGCGCCGAGAGCAGGTGGGACCTGGCCGCCGCGGTCAGTGTCGCCTCCGCGGCCAACCGCGCGGCAGCCGGTTCCACCACCCTGCGGAACAGCAGCACATCCTGGAGTTCGGCGGCGTCGCTGTCCGGTGAAAGGGCAGCCGTGCCCGGCAGCACCGTAGCGGCGAACGTGCCCCCGTACCGGCCCCGGCGGGACTGCAGGTAGCCCGCAGCCTGCAGTTCCGCGAGCGCGTCCCGCAGCGTCGCCCGGGAAACGCCCAGCTGCGCGGCGAGTTCCCGCTCGGGCGGCAACCGCGTGCCGGCAGCATAAATCCCCAGCTTCAGTCCCTGCAGCAGCCTTTCCACCGTCTCTTCGAAGGCATTCCGCCGCCGCGCGGACCGCGGCGCAAGTCCTGCCGAAGCGATGCTGGGGTCGTTCATGGAGCAAGCGTAGCTTCAAATGGATGGAATCAGACCAATGAAATGTTCCATCAGGCCCTTGACGGAACATATGAGCTGACAGCAGACTGGCCCCAGCTTCCCTATGGACTGAAATTAGTCCATTGCAATGCGTTTGCCTCTCCATCCGTGTACGGCGCTCCGTCAGCTCTTCCTGCGTTTCATCCGGTCCCTCTCCGAGAAGGAAAACGGCATGGCTAAATCCCGGGTCGACTACACCAAGGTCGACGCAAACTACATGAGCCACCGGCAGCTCAAGCGCGGCGCAGCAGGCTGGATCCTGCTGGCAGGCCTGGGCGTCGCCTACGTCATCTCCGGAGACTTCTCCGGCTGGAACCTTGGACTGGCCCAGGGCGGCTGGGGCGGACTGCTCATCGCCTTCGTCCTCATGGGCATCATGTACACCTGTATGGTCTTTGGCCTGGCGGAGCTGTCCTCCACCCTCCCCACCGCCGGAGCAGGCTACGGCTTCGCGCGCAGGGCGCTGGGCCCCCTTGGCGGCTTCGCCACCGGCATGGCGGTGCTGATTGAGTACGCGGTCGCGCCTGCAGCCATCGCCACCTTCATTGGCGGCTACATAGAAGCCCTGGGACTCTTCGGCCTCACCAACTCCTGGCCGGTCTATCTGGTCACCTATGCCCTCTTCATCGGCATTCATCTGCGCGGCGTCGGTGAAGCCCTCAAACTGATGTTCGTCATCACCGCCGTCGCGGTCCTCGCGCTTGTCGCCACCGTGGTGGGGCTGGTCCCGAAGTTCGACGCCGCGAACCTCTTCGACATCGTGCCCTCCAACGCCGCGGGGGCCAGTTCCTTCCTGCCGATGGGCATTGCCGGTGTCCTGGCGGCACTGGTCTACGGCATCTGGTTCTTCCTGGCCATTGAAGGTGTCCCCCTCGCCGCCGAGGAGACGGCCAATCCCACAAAGGACATGCCGCGCGGAATCATCGCGGCGATGGCCCTCCTGCTCGTCTTCGGCGCCCTGATGCTGGTGCTGGTGCCCGGAGCTGCCGGCGCCGAAGCCATGAGCACCTCGGACAACCCGCTGCCCGAGGCGCTGCGCATCGCCTACGGCGGCAACACGTTCCTGGCCGACTTCGTGAACTACGCAGGCCTTGCGGGCCTGGTGGCCAGTTTCTTCTCGATCGTCTACGCCTACTCGCGTCAGCTCTTCGCCCTTTCCCGGGCGGGATACCTGCCCCGCTGGCTGTCCCTGACCACCAAGTGGCGCACTCCGTACATGGCCTTGATCGTCCCCGGCACCATTGGCTTCCTGCTCGCCGCGTTTACCCGCGACGGCGGCCTGCTGATCAACATTGCGGTCTTCGGCGCCACAGTCTCCTACGTGCTGCTGAACCTCTCGCACATTGTGCTCAGGCGCCGCGAACCAGACCTCGCGCGCGGATACCGCACCCCCGGCGGTGCGTTCACGACCGGCGTCGCCCTCTTCCTTGCCGTGGTCGCCGTCATCGCCACCTTCGTGGTGGATGTGCTCGCTGCCTCGATCACCGCAGGGATTTTCGTGGCGGCACTGGCCTACTTCTGGTTCTATAGCCGGCACCACCTGGTGGCCAGCGCACCCGAAGAAGAGTTCGCGCAGATCGACCAGGCGGAATCGGAAATCAGGTAAGCGGTACTACGACCTCGGAGTGTGGAAAGCATGAAGCAGCAATCCCCCAACGGACTGGCTCTCGAAGAACTGCGTGACCTTGTCGCGGCCGGCAGCATCGACACCGTGATCGTGGCCATCACCGACCATTTGGGCCGGCTTCAGGGCAAACGCTGCGGCGCGAGGTCCTTCCTCGAGGACGTCTATCCCCACGGCGCCGAGGGCTGCAACTACCTGCTCGCCGTCGACGTGGACATGAACACGATCGAGGGCTACGAATCATCCTCCTGGGAAAACGGCTACGGGGACCTGGTCATGCGTCCGGACATGGACACCCTGCGGATGGTGCCATGGCTGCCCGGAACAGCCATGGTGCAGTGTGATGTCCTGCGCACCGACGGGTCTCCGCTGGCTCCCTCGCCCCGGCAGATCCTGCGCCGGCAGCTGGACCGGCTGGAAGAACTGGGGTACCGCGCCTACATCGGCACCGAATTGGAGTTCATCCTCTTTGACCACAGCTACTCGGATGCCTGGGACCGGGGGTACACCGGCATGCAGGCCTCCAGCCGGTACAACGTGGACTACTCGCTGCTGGCCACCTCCCGGCTGGAGCCGGTCCTGCGCGCCATCCGCACCGGCATGGAAGGCGCCGGGATGGTGGTGGAGTCCTCCAAGGGCGAGTGCAATTTCGGCCAGCAGGAGGTGACGTTCCGGTTTGACGAGGCGATGCGGACCTGTGACAACCATTCCTTCTACAAGACCGGAGCCAAGGAGATCGCCGACCAGCAGGGCAAGAGCCTGACCTTCATGGCGAAGTACAACGAACGGGAGGGCAACTCCTGCCACATCCACTTCAGCCTCCGGGACCTGGACGGCGAACCGGTGTTCCCAGGCGGGGGCGAACACGGTTTCAGCCCGGTCATGGAGCAGTTCATCGCCGGCCAGCTGGCAGCGCTGAAGGAACTCACCTATTTCCTGGCACCAAACGTGAACTCCTACAAGCGGTTCGTGGAGGGCAGCTTCGCACCGACAGCGATCGCCTGGGGCCTGGACAACCGCAGCTGCGCCCTCCGCGTCGTCGGGCACGGTGCGGGAATGCGTACCGAAAACCGCGTTGGCGGGGGTGACCTGAACCCTTACCTGGCGACCGCTGCCCTGGTTGCCGCGGCTATCCACGGCCTGGAGAACCGGCTGCCGCTGGAGGCGGTCACGGCGGGCAATGCCTACACCACCGGCGCCGACCGCCTGCCCACCACTCTGCGGGCGTCCCGGGACCTGCTGGCCGGCAGCGAGATTGCCCGCAAGGCCTTCGGAGACGAGGTCGTCACCCACTACGTGCACGCGGCCGACGTCGAGCTGGCTGCCTTTGACGGAGCCGTCACCGATTGGGAGCGCAAGCGTGGCTTTGAACGGCTCTGAGTCCGGCAGCGAACGCCCGGCCTTGCGAACCGGTCTTTCGAGGCGGCCGCTGATCGGCATCACCACCTACTACCAGCAGGCTGCCTGGGGAGTATGGAAAGGCAGTGCTGCACTTGTTCCCGGCACCTACGTTGAGGCGGTCACAGCGGCCGGCGGCAGCCCGGTCCTGCTCCCGCCGCTCGGAACCGAGACAGCCATCCTGGACGGACTCGACGGGCTGGTCACCTCCGGCGGCACCGACGTGGACCCGGCCGCCTACGGCCACGCACCGCACCCCAAGACCGTCAGCCAGCCGCAGCGGGACTCGCACGACTTCGCCCTGACCCGGGCAGCGTTGGAGAGGGACCTCCCCCTTTTCGCCATCTGCCGGGGAGCGCAGATCCTGAACGTCGTCCTGGGTGGAACGCTCATCCAGCACCTGCCGGACGTCCGCCCCGAAGTCGACTATCAGGCCACGCCCGGGAGCTTCGCCGATGTCACTTTCAGCACTGCGCCGGACAGCATCATCCGGTCCCTGCTGGGACCGGCCGCCAGCGCCCCCTGCTACCACCACCAGGGCATCGCCGAGCTCGGCCGCGGACTGCGGATCACCGCGGAAGCGCCCGAGGGGACGGTGGAGGCGGTCGAACTGCCGGGACGGAACTGGGTCCTGGGCGTGCAGTTCCATCCCGAACAGAATCCCGGGGACCTGCGGCTGTTCGAGGGATTCGTGGCCGAGTGCGCCAGGGTGCGCACCCAAAAGGACGGGACAGGCCTAACGAGGACACCCGAAGCGCAAGGAGCACGCCGGTGAGCACCACCATCCTGAATCCCGCCACGGAGGAGATCATCACCGCCGTCACTCCCCTGGGGCTGGCGGAAACCGATGCCGCCATTGAGGCCGCGGCACGGGCGTTCGAGTCCTGGCGCGCCACCGGCCCCTCAGACCGTGCCCGGCTCCTGCGGGGTTTCGCCGCCGCCGTGGACGCCGACGTGGAAAACCTCGCCGCCCTGGAAGTGGCGAACGCGGGGCACACCCTGGCCAACGCCCGCTGGGAAGCAGGCAACGTCCGGGACGTGCTGAACTACTACGCCGGCGCTCCGGAGAGACACACCGGCACGCAGATTCCCGTGGACGGCGGCATCGATGTCACGTTCCATGAACCCCTTGGGGTGGTGGGAGTGATCGTGCCGTGGAACTTCCCCATGCCCATTGCAGGCTGGGGATTCGCTCCGGCGCTGGCTGCCGGAAACACCGTGGTCCTCAAGCCGGCCGAGTTGACCCCGCTCACGGCCCTGCGGCTGGCCGAGCTGGCACGGGAGGCTGGCCTTCCCGAGGGGGTATTCCAAGTCCTTCCGGGCAAGGGGTCGGTCATCGGCGAGCGCTTTGTGACCCATCCGGCGGTGCGGAAAGTGGTGTTTACCGGGTCCACCGAGGTGGGCCGGGGAATCATGGCCGGGTGCTCCGCGCAGCTGAAGCGGGTCACGCTGGAACTCGGCGGCAAAAGCGCCAACATCATTTACGACGACGCCGACCTCGAGTCCGCAGCAGCCGCAGCCCCCGGCGGGGCGTTCGACAACGCCGGGCAGGACTGCTGCGCCCGCTCAAGGATCCTGGTGCAGCACCGGGTGTACGAACGTTTCCTTGAGCTCCTCGAGCCCCATGTCACGGGGCTGTCAGTGGGCGATCCGCGGCAGGCGGATACCGCCATGGGTCCCCTGATTTCCGCAGCGCAGCGGGACCGGGTCGCCGGATACGTAGCGGAGGACGACGTCGTGTTCCAGGGCAAGGCGCCGGCCGGCCCCGGATTCTGGTTCCCGCCAACAGTGCTCGCCCCTGCCCCGGACAGCCGCGCCCTCCGGGAAGAGATCTTTGGACCCGTGCTCGCCGTCGTTCCCTTCCGGGACGAGGAGGACGCCGTCCGCATTGCCAATGACTCCGCCTACGGGCTGTCCGGATCCATCTGGACCCGGGACCTGGGCCGGGCGCTGCGGACTGCACGCGCCGTGGAGGCAGGAAACCTCTCCGTGAACTCGCACTCATCGGTGCGCTACTGGACGCCGTTTGGGGGCTTCAAGCAGTCAGGGCTCGGCCGGGAACTGGGCCCGGACGCCCTGGATGCGTTCACGGAAACCAAGAACGTCTTTATTGCCACGGGCCGGTAACGGCCAAAGGAGGAAACACCATGCTGGATCCGGTCTCATCCACACCCCCTCGCCGGCTGGAAGGCCGTTCTGCGGTCATTACCGGGGGCGGCAGCGGGATTGGCCTCGCCAGTGCCCGCCGGCTGGCAGCCGAAGGGGCACACGTCGTCGTCGCGGACATCGATCCGGTCGCCGGGAAAGCTGCCGCCGATGAGGTCGGGGGCCTGTTCGTTCCGGTGGACGTGACCAATGAAGAAGACGTCAAGCGCCTCTACGCCATCACGCAGGAGACCTACGGGCGGGTGGACATTAGCTTTAACAATGCGGGGATCTCCCCTCCGGACGACGCGTCGATCCTGGACACCGGAATCGACGCGTGGCGGAAAGTGCAGGAGGTCAACCTGACCTCTGTCTTCTACTGCTGCAAGTACGCCCTGCCGTACATGCTGGAAGCCGGCAGGGGCTCCATCATCAACACGGCGTCCTTCGTGGCGGTCATGGGCGCGGCCACCTCACAGATTTCCTACAGCGCTTCCAAGGGCGGGGTCCTGGCAATGAGCCGGGAACTCGGCGTGGAATTCGCGCGGCAGGGGGTGCGCGTCAACGCACTGTGCCCCGGACCGGTGAACACTCCCCTGCTGCAGGAACTGTTCGCCAAGGATCCGGAGCGGGCCGCCCGCCGGCTGGTGCACATACCGCTGGGCCGCTTCGCCGAGCCGGAGGAACTGGCCGGAGCCGTGGCCTTCCTGGCCAGCGACGACTCCTCCTTCATCACGGCCTCCACCTTTATGGTCGACGGCGGCATCTCCGGCGCGTACGTCACCCCGAACTGACAGTTAAGTGGGGGGGGGGGGGGGGGGGGGCCCCCCAACCCCCCCCCCCCCCCCGTCGCACTGTCTTCTGGTTCCCGCCTCAGTTAACGGGTGACCACCACGTGCTCATTCGGCACGCAGTGGGTCATGGTCAGGCCCTCGACGTTCCGCGGACCGTTGGCACCAAGGTTCTTCATGCGGTCCAGCTCTTCCTCGTTCAGGGTCTGGGTGGGAAGCGGGCCCAGGTCCTTGATCTCAGCCAGCCCAATGCCCAGGCCTTCGCCGACCCGCGCGCCGAGTTCGTCGTCGCACATGTAGAAGTGCCAGAGCATGCGTTCCTGGACGGGACGTGCGGCCTGCGAGATGTTGTCGACGAAGTTCTTGACCAGGTCGTCCTTCTCCCACTGCTCCATCAGCTGGTACCGCTGTCCGGCCTGCATGTAGTCATTGGTGCGCTCGATCCTGGCGCGGGTCAGCCTCCCGTTCAGCTCCGGCCCCACCTCGGACGGGCCCTGCTTCGGAGCCTCCTGCACACCGCCGGTGATGCTGGGTTCGTAGTTGACGTGCGGGTTCTGGCCCGGGGCCAGGTCCGTGCCGTAGGACATCTGCCCGCCGCGCTGGTTGGTGGCCACGTTGGCGTTCTTGGCCGAGTTGACCGGCAGCTGCAGGTAGTTCGGCCCCACCCGGTAGCGCTGGGTGTCCGAATAGCTGAAGGTACGTCCCACCAGCATCTTGTCGTCGGAGAACTCCAGTCCGTCCACCAGCACACCGGTGCCGAAGGAGATCTGTTCGTTCTCATTGTGGTGGTCGGAGACGTTCCGGTTGAGCGTCATGGTGCCCACCAGCTGGGGCACGAAGTCCTGCTCAGGCCAGGTCTTCGTGTCATCGAGCGGATCGAAGTCCAGTTCCGGATGGTCGTTGTCATCCATCAGCTGCACGTACAGGTCCCACTGCGGGTAGTCACCGCGTTCAATCGCCTCATAGAGGTCCTTGGAGGCGTGGCCGAGATCGCCGGCCTGGATGTTGGCGGCGTCCTCTTCGGTCAGGGACTTCACGCCCTGCTTTGGCAGCCAGTGGTACTTGACCAGCTTGGATTCCCCGTCAGCGTTGACCCAGCGGTAGGTGTTCACGCCGAAGCCCTGCATGTGCCGGTAATCCGCGGGGATGCCCCGGGGGCTGAAGAGGTTGACCAGCATGTGCATGGACTCAGGGGTCTGTGACATGAAGTCGAAGATCCGGGCCGGTTCCTGGCGGAAGGTGACGGGGTCCGGCTTCAGCGAGTGGATCACGTCGGGGAACTTGATCGCATCACGGATGAAGAAGACACCGAGGTTGTTGCCCACCATGTCCCAGTTGCCGTCTTCGGTGTAGAACTTCACCGCGAAGCCGCGGGGATCCCGTGCGGCTTCGGAAGAGTCACGGCCGCCGATCACCGTGGAGAACCGGATGGCGACGTCGGTCTTCTTGCCGGGCTCGGAGAACAGTTTGGCCCGGGTGTACTTGGAAATGGGCTCTTCGCCCCACTTACCGGTCGCTTCGAACTCTCCGTAAGCCACGAACCCGCGGGCATGGACCACACGCTCGGGGATCCTCTCCCGGTCAAAGTGGCTGATCTTCTCCAGGAACTGGTAGTTCTCCAGCGTGGCCGGACCCCGGGAGCCCACGGTGCGGGTGTTTTGGTTGTCCGTGACCGGATGGCCCTGGCGGGTGGTCAGGTTCTGCTGTGCGGAGTACTGCTTTTCGTCGTCCGTCATCATGCTCTCTCTCGCTTGAGGTAAGTGCTGATCAGGTGGAATAGCTTCCGCACCCTACTCTTGTAACCTGTTGCGCCGCCGTCAACTTCGGAAGCCGCCTTACTGTGGCGGTAGGACGCGCGGCTTGACACACTGGGGTCATGACTAGCGAAGAGAAGCCTCCGGTTGTCGAGCTCACGGCCGAGGAATCCTGGAAGTACGTTGAAAAGACCTTTCACGGACGGATCGCGATGAGCGTTGCCGGAGAGCCTGATATTTTCCCCATCAATTACTACGCCCACGACGGGGTGCTTCTTTTCCGCACGGCACCGGGGAACAAGCTTGCGGAGCTGACGGTCAATTCCCACGTCGCCTTCGAGACCGACGGCATCATGAGCGACGAAGCCTGGTCGGTGGTCATCAAGGGCACTACCCGGGAACTCGAGCTTTCCGCTGAGATTGAGGAGGCCGAGAAACTCCCCCTGAAGCCCTGGGTGCGCACGCGCAAGAGCCGCTATGTGGAACTCACGCCGACTTCCATCACGGGACGTTTCTTCAACCTCGGCCCCGAGCCCGACGACGAGGACTAGTCAGCTGCCGGCCTAGGCGCTGCTCAGGGTACGGGCGTCCAGGATCCGGATTCCCGCGGCGTCCAGCCGGCGCCGGGTCTCTGTCTCATCCACCCGTTCCCCCACGGTGTCCCGCTCCTCCAGCGGAACCACGGAGTGGACTACGGAGTCCTCATACACGTGGATCATGTTGAACGCCTGGCCGGCGTCCTGTCCGCGGGTTCCCGGTGTTGCCAGGTCCTGGGTGTAGCACGTTGCCGACGCGACCGACACGGGAATCCCCGCGAAGGTGGTGAAGGTCGAATAGTGCAGGTGGCCGGCGATAATGGCCCGGACGTCCGTGCCTTCCACCGCAGCCGCCAAGTCACGCTGGTGGCGCAGTTCCACCAGGACCGTGAGGTCCTGGACGCTGGGGACGGGCGGGTGGTGAAGGGCCAGAATGGTTCCCTCTGCGGCAGGCGTGCGCAGCTGGGAGCGAAGCCAGGTGAGCTGAGCGTCGCTGAGTTCACCGTGGTGGTAGCCGGGGACAGTCGAATCCAGGGTGATGATCCGCAGCCCGTTGACCTCGTAGACACGGTCCATGGGAGCCATGCTCGGAGCCTCGTCCAGCAGGCGTTCCCTGAAGGTATCCCTCCGGTCATGGTTGCCCATGACCCAAATGACCTTTGCCCCCATCTGGTCGGCCGCCGGTTCCACAATCGACCGCAGCTGGGCGTAGGCCTCGGCTTCGCCCTTGTCGGTGAGGTCACCGGTGAAGATGATCGCCTCGGGCTTGCGTTCAGCGGCCTCCAGCCTCTCGAAGACGGCCTGAAGCTTCGCCTTGCTGTCCACTGATCCGTAGAGCGGGTCCGGGCCCGCCAGCAGATGGGTGTCGCTGAGATGGAGAATGAAATGTCGCGGCCGTGGATGTTCGGCCGGGAGGTAATCCATTGGTGACCTTCTCGTGTCGTCCAAAAGTCTTCTGCACGTATCTTCGGAGTGCTTGGTACCTGCTTAATCAAAGCAGAAACAAGGAGACGAAGGTAACGTGGCGGCGGTGTGTTGGGTTTGTGCTCCCAATGTCGCGGCCGGGATGCCCATGGCTTTGTCCTCGAAGTCTGGCGCCGTGTCCCGCACCGCCGTAGGCTCGGGCGTGAAACCGCTGACCGGCGCGACCCAGTTAGGACGACCATGAAACTCAGCCATATTCCACTGCGGCTTACAACCGGTGCCTACATCCTGAACTCGGGCCTTAACAAGCGGAACCTGGACGAAGAATCGGCGGCCGGCCTGCAGCAGATGGCGGGAAACGCCTTCCCCCAGGTCCTGGACCTGGAACCTGCCCGCTTCGGAAAGCTCTTGTGCGCGGCAGAGATTACTCTCGGACTCACCCTCATGACTCCTTTTGTCCCCAGCCGGCTCGCGGGCCTCGCGCTGGGCGCCTTCTCCGGCGGCCTGGTCACCATGTACCTCAAGACTCCCGAACTCACTGAAGACGACGGTTTCCGGCCTTCACCGGCCGGAGTGCCGTATGCCAAGGACGTCTGGATGCTGGGAGTCGCAGCGGCCCTCATCCTGGACACGAAGAACAAAAAGAAGGTCAAGGTCGTCAAGGTGCCGACGCCGGTGAAAACGGCAGCCGCGGCAGCAGCCATCAAGACCGCCAAGGATGCCACGGGCTCGACCACGAAAAAGGCTGCAAAGGCGGCCAAGACAGCGACGGCAGCCAAGGCCGCGAAGTCGGCCGCCAAAGCTGCCGCACCGGGCAAGAACTAGCGGAGGCCCCGGCAGCTTCCCTGCCCGGCGCCAGCTGCGGATGCAACATACCGGAAACATCTCCGTGACTTTCCGAAACATCGAGGTGGAACAATCCACCCATGTTCCTCACACCGTCGGACACGGAAAAACTGCTGCTGAGCGTAGCCGGTATGGTCGCCCGCGACCGGCGCGACCGGGGAGTCAAACTTAATTACCCCGAAACCGTTGCCCTTCTCTCCTGCTGGGTCATGGAACGCGCACGCGAAGGCGGACTGGTCGCAGACCTCATGAGCGAGGGACGCAATGTCCTGACCCGTGCCGATGTGATGGAAGGCGTCGCGGAGATGATTCCGGACCTCCAAATCGAGGCTACTTTTCCCGACGGACGCAAGCTCGTCACCATCACGGAGCCGATCTCATGAGCGCTCCCCTGATCCCCGGCGAAGTGCGCACCGCTGAAGGCACCGTGGAAATCAACGCCGGCCGGGAAACCCGGACCCTGGTAGTGGTGAACGACGGCGACCGTCCGATCCAGGTCGGGTCCCACTTCCACTTCGCTGACGTGAATTCATCGCTCTCCTTCGACCGGAGCGCCTCCGAAGGATTCCGGCTGGGCGTACCCGCCGGAACAGCTGTCCGGTTCGAACCGGGGGCGTCGCGCGAGGTGACGCTCGTCCGGCTGGCCGGCGCTGCCGCTGTGCCTGGACTCCAGATCCGCACCCCTTCCGAAGGAGCCCAGGCATGCAGGTGAGCCGGCGCGAATACGCCCACCTTTACGGACCCACCGTCGGAGACCAGATCCGGCTGGCCGATACCGACCTGTGGATCTCCCCCGAGCAGGACCTGACGTTTGGCGGCGACGAATCGGTGTTCGGCGGCGGCAAGAACATCCGGGAGTCAATGGCGCAGTCCACCCGGACGTCCGCTGAAGGTGCTCCGGACCTGATCGTCACGAACGTCGTGATCGTGGACCACTGGGGGATCGTCCGCGCCGACGTCGGGGTCAAGGACGGCCGGATCGCCGGGGTCGGAAAATCCGGAAATCCGGACATCATGGACGGGATCGACCCTGCGCTGGTGATTGGGCCCGGCACCGAGGTGATAGCCGGCGAAGGCAAAATCCTGACAGCGGGCGGCATTGATACGCACGTGCACCTGCTCGGAACCGACGCGCTGAGGGAGGCCCTTGCCTCCGGCATCACTACGGTGGGCGGCGGCGGCACCGGACCCGCTGAAGGGTCCAAGGCCACCACCGTCACTCCCGGTGCCTGGAACCTGCAGGTGATGCACCGGGCGCTGGACCATCTGCCGCTGAACTTCCTGCTTTACGGCAAGGGAAACACCGTCAGCCAGGCCGCGCTGGAAGAACAGGCGCTCGCCGGCGCTGCAGGTTACAAGGTCCATGAGGACTGGGGTTCTACTCCAGCTGCCATCGATGCAGCACTGACGGCGGCCGACCGCTGGGGCGTGCAGGTGGCGCTGCACGCGGATTCACTGAACGAAGCAGGCTACGTCCAGGACACCCTCGCGGCCATCAAGGGCCGCGGCATCCATGTGTTCCACGCTGAGGGAGCCGGCGGCGGGCATGCACCGGACATCATCACCGTGGCCGCCGCAGCCAACGTGCTGCCGGCGTCGACCAACCCCACGTTGCCGTTCACGGTTAACACCGTGGCCGAGCACCTGGACATGCTCATGGTCTGCCACCACCTGAATCCGCGCATCCCCGAAGACCTTGCCTTTGCCGAGTCGCGGATCCGCGCCAACACAATGATGGCCGAAGACGTCCTCCAGGACCTCGGTGCCATGTCCATCACCTCCTCAGACGCCCAGGCCATGGGACGCATCGGCGAGACGATAACCCGGACATGGCAGGTGGCCCACGTGATGAAGGACTACATGGGCGCCGCCGAATCCGCCCTGCCAGCAGACAATGAGCGGGTGCGCCGCTACATTGCCAAGTACACGATCTGCCCCGCCGTGGCGCACGGCATCGACGCCGAGGTTGGCTCAGTCGAGGTCGGCAAGATGGCGGACCTGGTGCTGTGGAACCCTGCCTTCTTCGGGATCCGCCCTTCGATCGTGATCAAGGGCGGTGCCATCGTGGCCGGGCAGATGGGCGATCCGAACGCTTCGCTGCCTACCCCGCAGCCGGTCTGGATGCGCGAAGCCCTCGCCGGCACCGCTACCTCCGCACCCCACCTCTCGACGTCGTTTGTTTCCCCCGACGCACTCCAGGACGGGCTTGCCGGGAAACTGGGACTGACCCGTTCGCTGACCGCCATCAGTTCCACCCGCAACGTCACCAAGGCTTCCCTGCCGAACAACACCGCCCTTCCTGACATCCAGGTCAACCCGGAGACCTTTTTGGTCAGCATCGACGGGCAGGTCATTGAGCCGGCGCCGGTCTCCGAGCTTCCCCTCACCCAGCGCTACACCCTGTTCTAGGCGGTCCCATGTCTGACACTGGTTCGGTGCTGGCCGGTTTCCTGCTCGCGGACTCCCGCCTGCCCTCCGGCGCCTACTCGCATTCGGCGGGCCTGGAGCCTGCCGTGCTGGCCGGGCTGGGGGTCGACGGCGTGTACCCGTACCTGCTCTCGCGGCTGCACACAGTGGTGCAGATGGAGGCCTGCGCGACCGTCCTGGCTTTTCGCCACGCACGGCTGATCCAGTCCGGTTCAGCGGGTGCCGGCTTCTTTCCCGAGCTTGAAGCCGCCCTGGATGCACGGACCCCGTCCGCTGCCCAGCGTGATGCCTCCCGGCGGCTCGGCCGCGGGATGCTGCGCCTGGCGGGAACCCTCAAGGGCGCGGACCCCGCCGTCGAACGCCTGGCAGCAGAGGTACGGAAGCCCCTGCGGCCGGTGGCGCTGGGCGTGACCGCTGCTGCCCTCGGAATGGGTGAAGCGTCCCTGGCCCGGCTCTGCTGCTACGACGACGCGCAGTCAGTTGTTGCGGCGGCACTGAAACTCCTGCCCATTGACCCCATGACTGCGACCGGGTGGATCCTGGCCGCTGAAGAGACCATCGAGGCCGTCGCCGAAGCCGCCCGGGGCATCCGGGGCCTTGAGGAACTTCCCGCACTGAGCGCTCCCTGGATGGAGCACTGGGCCGAAGACCACACCACAAGAACAAGGAGGCTGTTCGTTGCCTGAGAACACCACACCCCCGTCCACCCGTTCCCTCCGGCTCGGCGTTGCCGGTCCCGTGGGAACCGGCAAAAGCTCGCTGATCGCCACGGTCTGCCGGGCCATGTCCCAGGAACTGAACATCGGCGTGATTACCAATGACATCTACACCGACGAGGACGCGCGCTTCCTCCGCTCGGCCGGTGTGCTTCCCGCGGAACGGATCCGCGCCGTCGAAACCGGGGCGTGCCCCCATACGGCCATCCGTGACGATGTGACGACCAACCTCCTGGCTGTGGAAGATCTGGAAGCCGATTTCGCCCCGCTGGACCTGGTCCTGGTCGAAAGCGGCGGGGACAACCTCACCGCGACCTTCTCCCCCGCCCTCGTGGACGCGCAGATCTTCGTCCTGGACGTCGCCGGCGGCGGAGACGTGGCGCGCAAGGGGGGACCGGGCATCGCCCGGGCGGACCTGCTGGTCATCAACAAGATCGACCTCGGCCCGCATGTGGACGTCGACGTCGAGCAGATGGTCGCCGATGCCACTGCGGCACGTGAGGGCGGACCCGTTCTGGCGCTGTCCCGCAAGCGGCAGGAAACGATCGACGAGCTCAGCACCTGGGTTCGCTGGATGGTGGCCCGGCACCGCGACGGCGCGCACACTCCGCAGGATCCCGGACCGATGGCACCGCATTTCCACGCGGACGAAGAGGGCGGCTACATTCACAGCCATGATGAGGCACCGGGTGCCGTCCACCAGCACTGATCCCCATCCCGCCACCACGCCGGCCGGCGGTACCCGGCCGACCCGCATCGCCGTCGAGCGCGCCGGTGACCGCGCGAGGTTCTCCGTCTTGGACCAGGGCCTGTACCTGGCTCCGCGGCCGGTGGCCGGAACGGCGGGACCGCTGCACCTGCGGGTGGCCCTGATCGGGATCCACATGATGCTGCTCGGCGGTGACGACGTGCGGATCGAACTGCACGTCGGATCCGGGGTGACCCTGGAAGTCATTGAGCCCGCGGGAATGGTGGCCTACGACGCCGACGGCTGTGCATCCCGCTGGTCGCTGGATGCCGTGGTGGCGGAGGATGCCGCCTTGATCTGGGACGGCGCGCCGTTCGTGGTGGCCGGCGGCTCAAACGTAGAGCGGGAAACCCGGGTGCGTTTCGCGGAGCGCTCCCGCGTACTGCTTCGGGAAACCCTGGTCCTGGGCCGCTCCGGCGAACCGGGCGGAGCGCTGCGCAGCGTCACCCGGCTGACAGGGCCCTCCGGGGACAGCCTTTACGAAGACCTGGACCTCGCCGGCGTCCGGCACCGTTCCGTGGGGGTGCTCGGCGATTCCAAGGTCCTGGCCAGCGCGACGGCGGCGGGCTGGCGTCCGGCGGCCGCGTCACCTGACCCCGTGGAGCCCTCGGACCGCTGCCGTCAGGACCAGACGGTTTCCGCCCACCGGTTTGAACTGGCTGCCGAGGGTTCGGTCCTGCGTGCCCTTGCCGCATCAGCCCATGAGGCCGACCGGGAAGTTGCCCCGCATTACGCTCAGTGGAGGGAGGAGCTGCTGCGGTAAAACCGTACTTCGCTCCTCCCTCCGGGTCCCTAGACTGCGTTGGTTGGTGCAGTTTCCGATGCCACGGATCCCGCGTTAGGGGTGTGTTCCCGGTCAGCGGTGATAGGGATGTTCCGGGGTGCACCCGCCCGGACGAAGCGGGGTCCCTGTGGCCCGAATGCGTCAGCAGGCTCCGGGAAGATGAGCAGGACCAGCAGATACAGGGCTGCTGCCAGCCCCAGGGAAACGGGGATGCTGAGATCGACGCCGGCTGCCAGGTTGCCCAGCGGACCCACGAACTGCCCGGGCAGGTTCACGAACATCAGTCCGGTAACTGCGGAGACTGCCCATACCCCCATGGCCCGCCAGTTCCATCCGTTGTTGAACCAGTAGAGCCCGCCGACCTGCCGCCGGTTGAAGACCTGCAGGGAATCTGAGTCGTACCAGCCCCGGCGGGTCACGAAACCGATGATCATGATGATCATCCACGGCGCGGTGCAGGTAATGATCAGGACCGCGAACGTCGAGATGCTCTGCACCACGTTGAAGGCGAACCTGCCCACGAAAATGAACATAATGGCCAGCGTGCCGATGAAAATCGTGGCTTGCACCCGGGAAAACCGGGGAAAGACCGAGGAGAAGTCCAGGCCCGTTCCGTACAGGGCTGTGGTTCCTGTGGACATACCGCCGATGAGCGCGATCAGGCAGACAGGCAGGAAGTACCACGCCGGTGCGATTTCCAGCAGGCCGCCCACGTAGTCGGAGTTCTCCAGGAAGAGCGGAGCCTGGACAGCCACGATGGAAGCCGTGACCAGCCCGAAGGAAAACGGAACCAGGGTCGCCATCTGCGCCATAAAGGCCGCGCCCATGACTTTGATCTTGGGCGTTTCCTTGGGAATGTACCGGGACCAGTCACCCAGGAAAGCGCCAAAGGAGATCGGGTTGGACATGGCGATGAGGGCTGCCCCGATGAAGGACGGCCAGAACAGCGCCGCGGTCTCGGCGTCAGCGCCGGGGCCAAAGACTCCCGCGTAGGAGGGGTCGAAGGCACCGGCAAAAGCGAAGATCCCGAGCAGGAAAAGCGCCGAGGCGGCTACGACGGCGATCTTGTTGACCCACAGCATGAACCGGTAGCCGTAAATGCAGACGGTCAGGATGAGGACAGCGAAGACCGCGTAGGCCGCGCTGAGGGTAAACACGTTGTTTGGCAGTCCCACCAATCGGTTGGCTCCACCAACCAGCGCATCGCCGGAGCTCCAGACAGAGATGGAAAAGAACGCGAAAGCGGTCAGCAGCGAGAGGAAAGACCCGACGACGCGGCCGTGGACACCGAGGTGGGCTGATGACGAGACGGCATTGTTGGTTCCGTTCGTGGGACCGAAGACGGCCATTGGCGCCAGGACCAGGGCTCCGGCGACAACTCCCAGAAGCGTGGCGAGCGCGGCATCACGGAAGGACAATCCAAAGATGATGGGAAAGGATCCCAGGACCACTGTGGCAAAGGTGTTCGCACCTCCGAAGGAGAGGCGGAACAGGTCCAGCGGCCGTGACGTTCGTTCTGCCCCGGGAATCGGCTCGATTCCGTGCTGCTCTACGCGGGTCACGGGAGGAATGGTCGCGCTCAATGCTGCCTCGGTTTCAGTAAGGGGCACGCGCTTGGTTCGTGCCGGAAAGGACGCGGAAAGACATGGCCGCGTCACCCTTTGACGCGAGTGTGACCACTAAACATCAAGATTTGCCTATAGGACAACTTCGAAACGGGCCCGAAACATACTTCCGTCATCTAAGCGTCATGAAACAACAGGAACTGCGGCCGCAACACGGCCGCAGTTCCTGTTGCTGGTCCGAAACCGACGAAACTTCCGGACCGCGGGCAAGATGGCTATGCCTGCAGCATCACCTTCAGCGCATCGGTCTCCGCAGCCCGGGAGAACGTGTCATACGCCGTCATCATGTCGTGCAGCGCATACCGGTGGCTGATGAACTGTTCCGCCGGCAGCTTTCCTTCAGCAATCAGCTTCAGGAGCATGGACAGGGTATTGGTATTGACCAGGCCCATGCTGATGTCGATGTTCTCAATCCACAGCCGGGGAAGGTCCAAGCTGACCGGAGCACCGTGCACGCCCACGTTGGCCACGTTCCCGCCGGGACGGACAATCTCGGTGCACATCTCGAATGTGCGCGGAATGCCCACCGCCTCCACGGCAACGTCCACGCCCCACCCGTCAGTCTGGGACATGATCTGCTCTTTCCAGTCCGCGTCACCGGAGTTGACGCCGTGCGTGGCACCGAATTTCCGCGCCTGCTGGATGCGGTTCGCGTCCAGGTCGACGGCGATGATCTTCGCGGCACCGTACAGCCCCGCCGTAGCTATGACCGCCAGCCCGACCGGCCCGGCACCGATGACTGCCACCACGTCGCCGGGCTTTGTCCGGCCGTACTGCACGCCCATCTCGAAACCGGTGGGGAAAATGTCGCTCAGCAGGGTACCGTGCTCCGCCGAGACGCCCTCCGGGAGGAGATACATGGAGGTATCGGCGTAGGGCACGCGGACGTACTCCGCCTGGGTTCCGTCGATCAGGTGCCCGAAGATCCAGCCAATGCCGACCTGGCCCTCATCGCCAAGACAGTGCGAGTACAGCCCGTCCTTGCAGAAACTGCAGGAACCGTCGGCTGAAACGCAGGCCAGAATGACCTTGTCACCCACATTGAAGGAGTTGACGCTGGAACCCTTTTCCGTGACGGTTCCGACGCCCTCATGTCCCAGGATCCGGCCGGGAGCCACAGCGGGAACGTCGCCCTTGAGGATGTGCAGATCCGTTCCGCAGATGGTGGTGGTGTCGATCTTGACGATGACGTCGCGGGGATCCTGGATCGTCGGATCCGGAACGTCTTTCCATGCCTTCTGTCCGGGTCCTTCATAAACGAGTGCTTTCATGGTGTCCTCGTCTGCATAGGGTCCGACTCGTGACAGGCGCTGCGCTGAGTTGCCTGTTCCCGGGAGAGCTTCCCGGGAGAGGACCCTGTCCGGGCCGCCGTCGAACGTCTTTTAAGCCTAGGTCCGGGCTACCTCATCGGGAAGGCCAAAGGCCTACTCGCCGTCCACATAGAGCCAACGTCCTTCTTCGCGAATGAAGCTGCTGCGCTCGCCCTGCACCCCGGCCAGTCCGTCCTCACGGTAATGGGCCTCGAAGGCGACGACGCCGGTGGAGTCCCAGGGCCCGCCGGCCTGTGTGGAAAGGATGTCCAGCCTGCGCCACGTCCGCTCCGGTTCCAGTTCCAGGCGGGCAGGGCGCGCACTGGGATGCCAGGTGCGCAGCAGGTACCCGGCGTCCCCGGTCACAAAGGCGGAATACCGGGAACGCATCAGCGCTTCCGCGGTAGGAGCCGGAACTGTCCCGGCATGGAAACGGCGGCAGCAACCTTCGTAGGTATCCCCGCTCAGGCAGGGACAGCGCTCGGTTGGGTCAATTGCCGGGAAAGTCATCCTCTAAGTATGCGAGACGCGGCGTCTCATGCAAACAACCCGGCCTACGGCGTGCCCCCGCCGGGTTCTGCGCTGGAGCCGGTACCTTGCCCGGGAATGAGGTCGAAGCGTCCGTCCTGGGACGCGCTCAGCCGGTTCGCCGCCAGCACTACCGTCACTGTCAGCACTGTCATGACCAGCACGGCCAGCAACGCCCTTCCGGCCATGACGGCCCTTCCCTGGGGCAGGCGAAGCGCGAGCTCCGGAACGTTCCCCGGTACCCGGGTCCAGGATCGCTGCGAATGCCGTTTTTCCTGGGTACGAACTGCTCCGGGAGCCGGAACCCGGCCGATGGAAGGCGGCGTGGGCGGAGCAGCAGGTGTGTGGACGTCGGGATGCCGCAATCCGCCGTCTCCGGCAAGATAAGCCGCGGCGGCCTTTTCAATGGCAGGCAGCGGCGTGAGGGGGTGCAGTCTGCGATCCCCGACAGCGCCCGTCTCCCTCTGCTCGGAGGTGCCCTGCACAGCCCCGTCGACAATGCTCGCCGCTGCGTCCTGGGCGGGTAGGCCGACCGGGTACGACGAAGAGCGCTGGAATGGTGCTCCTGCCGAACGGTAGTCGAGCAGCAACGCGGAGACTTCCGCGGCGGTAGGACGGTCCCTCGGATCACGCGCCGTCATTGAACCGAGGAGCGATCGCCACTGCGGACCCAGGCTCCCTGGAATATCCGGATCGCGGCTGAGGCGGGCGACGGCGGCTTCAACAGGGCTGCCGCCAAACTCGATGCGGCCGGTGACGGATTCCAGCAGCACGAGTCCCAGGGAATAGATGTCCGAGGACGTCTGGGCAGACGCGCCGGACGCCTGCTCCGGGCTGAGGTAGTTGGCCGTGCCGAGGGTTGCACCTGTGGCCGTCATCCGGGCACCGTCCAGCATGAGTGCTATGCCAAAATCCGTGAGCTTGGCGCGCGGTGCCGTACCGGGGACGCCCGGTGGCAGCAGGATGTTCGCCGGCTTCACGTCACGGTGGACAACGCCCTTGCCGTGAATATAGGCCAGGGCGCCAGCCAGTTCCGCTCCGATGTAGGCGGCGTCGGCTGCGGGTATTGCAGCCTCCCGGAGCCTTTTACGCAGGTCCGGCCCCTCGACGAGTTCCATGACCAGAAATGCCCGGGGTTCGCCGGCCTTGCCGTCGTCGCGTCCGGCATCATCCTTGCCTGCATCGAACAGAGTAACGAGTCCGGGATGGGTGAGTGAGGCCAGGAGGCGCGTCTCGGTATTCTGGCGCCCGACGTCGTCGGGGTCGACAGCGCTCGCTCGGAAAAGCTTCACTGCGATGCCGCGGCCGAGAGCCTCATCCTGTCCTCGATAGACGGTGGCCATGCCGCCACGGCCAATAGGTTCGTTGAGTCGATACCGGCCCGCAATCAGACGATTCAGGCCACCCGCTGCGCTGATTTCCATGCTGAACCTTCTCTCGCCATTTAAGAGTAGCGGAGGGTTCTCGGCGCGGGGATGGGGTCCGGCGACTTCTTTCCGAAGCTGGTTTTTCCCTCGTGGAACACCTGGTAATACGCTAAACTGCCCCGCCGCAATCGGGTGCGGCAGGGCAGTTCAGAAGGGCTCGGAAGGGTGCTGCTAGCCGCCGAAAACGGGGGCCAGAGCCTTCCATGCCTGCTGCACACCGAGGACGATGAACAGCAGGGCAGTGGCTCCCAGGGCGATGTTCGTGTGCAGGCGGTTGGCCCATTCCTTCGGGATCCGTTTGCCGTTGAGCAGGCCCAGCAACGTGACGGCCAGGAACGGCATGAACAGGGAGCCGAGTACGCCGTAGGCCAGGATCAGGCCGATGGGCTGGCCCAGCGCGAAGAGGATCATCGGCGGGAAGGTCAGCCACAGGACGTAGAACTTGAAGTATTTGCCACCTACGCGGGTATCCGGGTGGCCGGATTCCTTGCCGCGCATGTTGCCCCAGAAATCAGCGAACATGAGCGAAACGCCGTTCCAGACGCCAATAATGGAGGAGAATGACGCAGCCCAGAAGCCGACGAGGAAGCCGGTGCCCACAAAGTCGCCGTATTCCAGCTTCAGCACGTCGTAGAGGTCCAGCAGGCCCTTATCTCCGGCGCTGAGGGTGATGCCTGCGGTGCGGACAACCTCGGCTCCGACAATGAGCATGGCGATGACGAAGATGCCCGTCATCACGTACGCCATGGAATTGTCGATGCGCATGACCTTCATCCACTTCGGCGTGTACCAGCCCTTTTCACGCAGCCAGTAACCGTAAGCAGCGAGGGTGATGGTGCCGCCGACGCCGCCGGCCAGGGCCAGGGTGTAAACGACGCCGCCTTCGGGGATCATCGGGACCAGGCCCTTGAACATCTCCGGAATGTTGGGGGTAGCGATGATGGCGAGGCCCACAACAGTGACGAACATCAGGCCGACCAGGACGGCGGTGATCTTCTCGAAGGTGGCGTACTTGCCGAACCACACCATCACGAAGCCGGCGAGGCCCATGACGATGGCCCAGGCCCACAGCGGCAGGAACGGGAAGACCGCCGCGAGCGGAAGCGCCGCGGAGGACATCGCCGTCGCACCGTAGACGAAGCCCCAAATCATGATGTAGGGACCGAAGTACCAGGTGGTCCAGCGTCCCAGGGAGCGCCAGCCTTCGAAGATGGTCTTGCCTGTGGCGAGCGTGAAACGGCCGGCACCCTCGACGAGGATGATCTTCAGGATGACGCCGAGGATGACCGCCCAGAGCAGCCCGTAGCCATAACGCGAACCTGCCACCAGGGTGGCAACCATGTCTGCTGCGCCAACACCCGTGGCCGCAACCACGAGTCCGGGGCCAACAATTTTCCATTTGGCAGCTTTGCCGCCGTCATCATCGATTCGCTCCGAATGCGGTACTGCATCCGCGCGGGGAGTGTTTTCAGCCATCGGCCAGGGGTCCTATCGTGCGAGGAGCCGGGCAGGAGATCAGCCTCGGCAGTGTGCCCGGGGTCACCCGGGACCTTGAATTCTCTCACAAGGGGTTGTACTGGACCGAATTCTGTGGATGGGGAGCGCACACCAGCACCATGGGCCACAAGCGCCTCAGATTTTGGGGGCCGGAACCTCAGGACTGTTCGGATCGCGGACTTTAAGCAACAGATGCAGGACGGAAACCGTCCTGCATCTGTGCGTCCAGCTGGCCCGTGGAAGGGCCGAAGTCTTGTTAGACAGGCTGGATGTTTACCGCCTGGGGACCCTTGGGGCCCTGCTCGGTGTCGAAGCTAACCTTCTGGTTCTCTTCGAGTGAGCGGTAGCCGCTCGCATTGATGGCGGAGTAGTGGGCGAAAACATCGGCGCTGCCGTCATCGGGCTCGATGAAGCCGAAGCCCTTTTCGGAGTTGAACCATTTCACGGTGCCTGTTGCCATTTTTAATCATCCTTCTGAAACGAAACTTCTCCGACCGTCGGAGAGTTTCCAGTTGAAGTGTCCCATGAGGCGTTTTACAAAAAAAGCGGCTGACCCTGGATTCGGGTCCCGCCGCGTCAATTACAAAAGCCCAACACAACAACTGCGCCCAGCATACACGAAGGTAACGGTTACGTCACGGATGTTTTCGAACGCCTAGGCTGGAAGGATGGAATCCCCCATCGAGCACTACCTCCAACGTATCCACGCCGAGATTGCCGCTCTCAAGGACGGGCAGCCGTACAGCTCCATCCCCGCGATGGCGCACGTGGATCCGGACCACTTCGGAATCGTCCTGGCGACAGCTGACGGCTATGTCTACGAGGTCGGCGACACCAGGGAGGAGTTCAGCATCCAGTCGATCTCCAAACCTTTTACCTACGGTCTTGCCCTCGCTGACCGCGGGATGGAGGAAGTTGACGCGAAAGTCGACGTGGAGCCCTCCGGCGACTCCTTCAACGAGATTTCACTGGCGGAGGGAACAGGGCGGCCGGCGAACGCCATGATCAATGCGGGTGCCCTCACCGCAACATCCCTCGTGCGCGGAGCGGGGGGCAATTCCCGGTTCAAGCGGATCCTCAATACATATTCGGCTTTTGCCGGACGTCAATTGTCCGTTAGCGAACGCATATACCAGTCAGAACTTAAGTCCGGCCACCGCAATCATGCCCTTGGCTATTTGCTGCGGAGTTTCGACATTATCGAATCAGACCCCGCACCGGTGATCGAAGACTACTTCCGCCAGTGCTCCGTCATGGTCAACGCACTCGATCTGGCCATGATGGCCGCTACCCTGGCCAACGCAGGACGCAACCCCCTCACCAATGACCAGGTCCTGGATATCGCATCCGTGGAACGTGTCCTGTCCGTCATGGCCACGTGCGGCATGTATGACGATGCCGGTTCCTGGATGAGCAGCGTCGGCATGCCCGCCAAGTCAGGTGTGGGGGGCGGAACGATTGCCGTACTGCCGGGCCAAATCGGCCTGGCGGTCTATTCCCCGCCGTTGGACGGGCACGGAAGCAGCGTCCGGGGCGTGGCGGTCAGCCAGCGGCTGTCCCACGACCTTGAACTGCACTTCGTCCGGGCCGGACGCACGGGCAAATCCGCCCTGCGCGGTTCCTACGACATCGGCACCACCCCCTCAGGGATCCGCCGCAGCGAAGACGCGGCGGCCCTCCTGCGTGCCAACGCCCACCGTGCCCGGATCCTGGAACTCAACGGTGACCTGCTCTTCGCCGGCGCCGAGGCCATGGTACGGGAACTCGCCTCCCTGGAGGACGACGTCGTGCTGGTGGTCCTGGACCTGCGCAGTGTCGATGAAGTCTCGGGCGTCGCCCTGCGCATGTTCAGTGAAGCTGCGAGCATGCTCGCAGAGTCCGGGCGGCAGCTGGCCGTAGTGGACACGGCCGGCGACGTGCCGGCTGCACTGGCGGAAGGGGGCCAGCCGGTTGCCTCCTTCGGGACCCGGTCCGCCGCGGTGGAGTGGTGCGAGGAGGAGTTGTTGCGCCGCTACGGTGCGGACCTCGTGCAGCCCGAACGTATTCTGCCGGCCGACTCCCCCGCCCTGTCGCCGCTCGATCCACAGGCGGCGAAGAACCTCGCCGGGCGAATGGAAGAGCTCAGCTACCAGGATGGAGACGTGATCCGCAGGATCGGACAGCGCTTCAGCGGCGTCTACTTCATCGCTTCCGGCCACGTCCAGACGCTGATGCCGGGCCCGAGCGGCCACCGGGTCAAGCTGAACCGGCTCGGCGCCGGGATGACTTTCGGCGAAATGGCGCTGGGAGAAGACAAACGGCAGGAAACCACGGTCAAAGCCGACGGCGATGTCACTCTTTGGCGGCTGCCGGCGGAGGAAATCAGCCGCATGGAAGAACACGAGCCCCGGCTGGCGCTGCAGCTCTGGCGGGCCCTGACCCAGGACGCCTACACCCGCGTGGAACAGTACCTGCGCGAAACGGCTGTGCGCGTGGAGGACTGACCTCCGCTTCGGCGCCGCCGAAAACCATCGAGAGGCCAGTTACGGCTCGTTTGAGCGTTCAAATGAGCCGTAACTGGCCTCTCGGCGGAGGGGTTAAACGAGAAGAGCAGGACGGTTGCCCGCCCTGCTCTTCTCTTTAGATGCCTGCCTCAGCGGCGGCGTCTAGGCTTCTGGAATTAGAGGCCCTGAATGTTCGTGGCCTGCGGACCCTTGGGGCCCTGCTCGGTGTCGAAGGAGACCTTCTGGTTCTCTTCGAGGGACTTGTAGCCGCTGGAGTTGATAGCGGAGTAGTGAGCGAAGACGTCGGCGCTGCCGTCGTCGGGCTCAATGAAGCCGAAGCCCTTTTCGGAGTTGAACCATTTCACGGTACCTGTAGCCATTTTAATATTCCTTCTGGATTGAAACACTTCCCGACTTTCGGGAGGTTTCAGTCGCGGTGTTCCTTTACCGCTTTTACAGAAAAGCGGCTAGCCCGTTTGGGTTTCGCCGCTTGAAATACAAAATGCGCAACACAACAACTGAGAAAGACTCTACACTACTTTTCGCCGGTCCGCGACCACGCCCCTCCGCCAGGCGGTCCCATCCCCCTCGCGACAGGGCAGTTGCGGCCGGTTTCACGGCTGGACAGAGCCGCAACTGGCCTCTCGGCGGAAGGCCCTTGCGCGGTGATCATTCCGGCATGAGCAGCTCTTTGGGGATGAGGGCGCGGTCCTCGATCCGGCGCAGCAGCACAGGATCCACCGGTGTCCCCCGCCGCAGCACACTCACGTCCCCCGTGGGCTCCAGGATGACCAGGGACACCTCCGAGAAGTTGCGGATCCCGGCCTGGCGGAGCTTGAAGTAGAGCTCATCGTCCTGGATCCGGGCCCGGCCAAGCGCGCCTTCCAAGACCTGCTCCCCCGCCATCAGCAGGATGGGCTTGCTGGTGAGGTAGGCCCCGCGTTTGCTCCGCCGCAGGTATCCCTCCAGCCGCAGCATCACGAACATCGTCGCCAGGCCGATGATGCCGGCCGCGAGCGTGGGCGTGTAACCCAGGATGACGCGCCCCAGCACTGAACCGAGTGCTATCACGATCGCTTTATCCAGCGTGGACCAGCTCGCCAGCGCCCGCTGGCCGAAGCCGCGGACCATCAGGAAGAAGACGAGGTAGATCCCGAAGGATGAAATGACGACCCACAAGGCGTCAACGGGGGTGATGCCAAGGCTGGTCCACAGGTTGTTCCACACGACGGGCCTCCTTAAGGGCGCGGCGGATCCCCCGGTTAATCGGTGCTGTTGGCAGCTGGCCCTCGTTGGCCGCTTTCCCGAATGATAGTCCGGCCCCCGTGGCGCCTGACAGCCGTCAGGAAAAGACAGACGCTCCGGAGTGGGGCCGCACCAGCACCCGCTGCTCCTCGCTCACCCGCAGCAGCCTCCCCGAAACGGCGTCCACGAAGGCCAGGGTTGTTTCGGCCTTGATGCATGCCGTGCCGGTCACCGGGTCCGAAACCCGGTAGGAGATCGCAAGGCTTGCACCTTTGACCGAGCTGATCCACAGGTCGACGTCGGCGGGCACGTTACGGTACTCCAGCGGCGCCAGGTACTTGACCCTGTGTTCGGAGACCAGGGACTGGACATGCCCCGGCACGGAATCGAACAGGGCCACCGGCGGCCGGACACCGGGCGCTCCGGTGCCGGCCGGCGGTCCGAAAGCCAGGATCCGCGCCTCTTCCAGCATCCGGAGCACCTCGACGTTGTTTACGTGCCCGTAGGCGTCCATGTCCGACCAGCGCATGGGAACCTTGACGCGGATGGCAGGGGAAGACGTCGTCATGGTTTTGATTCTGGCATAGGTCCACGGCCACGCCCGGCCGCAGCCGCCTACGCCTGGACCGGCTGCATGGCCTGGGACAGCAGGGTGAACGAACGCAGGCGCTGCTCGAGCGTGGGGGCATGCGTGGCAACGATGAGCTCGTCGGCACCGGCATGGCCGGCGAACCAGTCGAGGTACTCACGGACCTCCGCTGTGGTGCCCAGGGCGGAGTAGTGGCCCATCATCTTGATGTGCTGGCCGGCCGGGGATTCAAGCACCAGGTCCGCTTCCTCATCCGTGTACGTGCGGTCCTTGCCCAGTAACTGGGTCACGCGGCGGCGCTGGGACTGCAGGAAAATCTCCTGCGCTTCCTCCGCTGTGTCCGCCGCCAGGACGTTAACCCCGGCGATGACATAGGGCTCGGCCAGCTGGGCCGAGGGCCGGAACTCCCTGCGGTAGAGGGCGACAGCATCCTGCAGGGCCTGCGGCGCGAAATGTGACGCGAAGGAGTACGGCAGGCCCAGGGCGGCAGCCAGCCGGGCACCGAACAGGGACGATCCCAGGATGTACAGCGGCACGTTGGTGCCCTTTCCGGGGATGGCGTCGATACCGGGAATCAGGCTATTGCCGGTGAGGTAGCCCTGCAGTTCCTGGACGTCCTGGGGGAAGGAATCGGCGGACATCGGATCCCGCCGCAGTGCACGCAGGGTCTTCTGGTCACTGCCCGGGGCGCGGCCGAGGCCCAGGTCGATTCGGCCGGGATACAGGGACTCGAGGGTGCCGAACTGCTCGGCGATGGTCAGGGGTGCATGGTTGGGCAGCATGATGCCTCCGGCTCCCAGCCGGATGGAGGACGTGTTGGCGCCAATGAAGGAGATCAGGACGCTCGTGGCCGACGAGGCAATCGTGGGCATGTTGTGGTGCTCGGCGTACCAGATGCGCCGGTACCCCAGTCCTTCAGCGTGCCGGGCGAGCGCCAGGCTGTCGCGGAAGGACTCAGCGGCGGTCCCGCCCTCGTCAATGGAAGCGAAATCGAGGATGGAAAGCGGGTACGTCATGGAACACTGGCCTTTCGTTGTGCACGTCTTTTCCTGTCGCCGGCCACGGTGCATGCCGAACCAGCGGACCTAGTGGTGCAACCGCGAAAGACCGCGGGTTATTTCACGCGTTGCGGGCGAGGTAGTCTGCGAGCCGGTGGAATGACTGCTTCCAACCGCTTTCATGGCCGTCCCTGTCCCGGGTGCTCGAAAACGGTCCCTGTTGGAACGTCATCTGGGTGCCGGCGTCGCGCGGTTCCAAGTCCACGGTTATCAAGGTGACGTTGCTGGCCGGAGTTCCATCCGGCTGTTCCCACTGCTGTGTCATCGAAAGGTGGTCCGGCGGATCCAGCCGTTCCAGGGTTCCGCCCCACCACAGTTCGTCCCCCGTGACGGTGTTGACCATGCAGGCCTTGTAACTGCCCCCTTCCCTGTCGTCCACGCTGACCCGGTCCGCCGGGACAATGAACCCTTCCGGGCCCCACCAGTCTGTGGCATGGGCGAAGTCGGTCCAGGCGTGGTACACCGCGGCCGGTTCCGCCCTGAAGTCCTGAACCATGCGCAGATAGATTCCTCGTCCGGAACCTGTGCTCTCTCGCTGTGCCATAGCGGATCCTTTCGCTCAGGGGACACGGGATAGTACAAGTGTGCGTCCGCAGCGGACACCGCGGTACGGCCATCGGTGAGATTTCCGGGTGCCCCGAGTACCTTGGGTCCGGTGAGCAGACTACGGATCGGGACCTCGGGCTGGACCTATAACCACTGGCGGCGGCAGCTCTATCCCGCCGGCCTGCCCGCTGGGAAGTGGCTTGAGTACTATGCCGGGCGCTTTGACACGGTGGAATTCAACGGCAGCTTCTACCGGTGGCCGCGCGAGGAGGCTTTTGCCCGCTACCGGGACCGGCTGCCGCAGGACTTCGAATTCTCGGTGAAGGCACCGCGCGGCCTCACCCACGCCCGAAAACTGCGGGAACCGGAGGCCTGGATCGGACGCATCACCCGATGCTGGAAAGAGCTTGGCAGCAAGGCCGGCGTGCTGCTCCTGCAGCTGCCGCCGGATATGGAGCGCGACGACGCCCGGCTGGCCGCCGTCCTCTCGGCGCTGCCTGAACCGATACGGGTGGCCGTCGAGTTTCGGCATGACACGTGGAACCAGCCCGGGGTCTTCGACCTGCTGGCCAAGCACAACGCCGCCTATTGCGTCACGAGCGGGGCCCGGCTGCCCTGCGTCCTCGAAGCCACGGCCGATTTCGTCTACGTCCGCCTCCACGGACCGGACCACCAGACCCTGTATGCCGGTTCCTATTCGGACGATGATCTGCGCTGGTGGGCCGAGAGGATCAGGGAATGGCGGGCGGGAGG